>JAGOSC010000049.1 GCA_018062515.1 Candidatus Omnitrophota bacterium | reverse complement strand
GTATTGTACTTACCTACCGCGCGTACGCATATCCTCGAACGATTTGTATATAAAAATAACCGCGATCACTAAAAATACACTGGCTAAAGTTAGAGACATCGTGCGGTTTAGTTCAATGGCGATTTCAATCGCTAATAAACCGAACAGCGTTGTGAATTTAATAACGGGATTAATAGAAACGGATGAGGTGTCTTTAAATGGATCGCCGACGGTATCTCCGACGACGGTCGCCGCATGTAACGCCGTTCCCTTTTCTTTCAAATCGACTTCAACTAATTTTTTGGTATTGTCCCAAGCTCCACCGGCATTCGCCATAAAAATAGCTTGGAATAAACCAAATAAAGCAATGGATACCAGATATCCGATAAAGAAATATGATTCAAGGAATGCAAAAGCCAATGTACTAAAAAATATGCTTAAAAAAAGATTGATCATACCTTTTTGCGCGAAACTGGTGCAAATAGCGACGACTTTCTTACTATCTTCCATGGATGCCCTGTCTCCTTTATCCAACTTCATGTTGGCTTGGATAAAATCAACGGCGTGATAAGCTCCGGCACTTACGGCATGCATTGAGGCACCCGTAAACCAGTAAATCATAGATCCACCCGCTAAAAGACCCAGAAAGAACGGCGGATATAAAATAGAAAGTTTGTCAATATTTTCCGTTAAACCATGCGTGAGAATCATGATAATAGAAAAAATCATCGTGGTTGCCCCGACGACTGCTGTTCCAATTAAAACAGGCTTAGCCGTGGCCTTAAATGTATTCCCCGCCCCATCATTAGATTCGAGCAAATATTTTGCTTTTTCAAAATCAGGCTTAAATCCATATTTCTTTTGAATCTCTTCTTTGATTCCGGGAATTTTTTCGATAATTGATAATTCGTATATCGATTGGGCATTGTCAGCGACGGGACCATAGGAATCAACCGCAATCGTGACGGGTCCCATACCAAGAAAACCAAAGGCCACTAAACCAAACGCAAAAACATTGGGAGCAATCATGTGCGCGTCAAGACCCATTGATCCGAAACCATATGCAATTCCCATTAAAATTAAAATCACCATTCCCATCCAATAAGCGCTAAAATTTCCAGCCGTCAATCCGGCGAGAATATTAAGCGACGCGCCACCCTTACGAGATGAATTTAAAATATGTTCCACATATTTTGATTCAGTGGATGTAAAAAGTTTGACTAATTCAGGAATAACAGCGCCGGCAATTGTTCCGCAGGTTATAATCGATGCCAATTTCCACCAAATCGAACCATCGCCTAAATCATGAATTAAAATGTAGGAAGCAACATAAGTCAAAGCAACAGACACAAGCGATGTTATCCAAACTAAGGAAATCAAAGGCGATTCAAAGTTCATCTTAGCCGCGTTTAAATAACGCGCTTTTGATACTAAATCATTGATCCAATATGACAGGGCGCTGGCGATAACCATCACTAAACGCATAACAAAAATCCAAACCAAAAGCTGAACTTGAAGAATCGGATCTTTAATCGCTAATAAAATAAATGAAATCAAAGCAACGCCCGTGACGCCATAGGTTTCAAAACCGTCGGCTGTAGGCCCGACGGAATCTCCAGCATTATCACCGACACAATCCGCAATAACTCCCGGATTACGCGCGTCATCTTCCTTAATATTAAACACAATCTTCATCAAATCGGAGCCTATGTCGGCGATCTTGGTAAAAATTCCTCCGGCAATACGTAGGACAGATGCGCCTAATGATTCTCCGATCGCGAACCCTATGAAACATGGACCAGCATAACTGGCAGGGATGAAAAGTAAAATGATAAGCATGACAAAAAGCTCGACGCTGATAAGAAGCATACCAATACTCATTCCAGCTTGCAACGGAATAGAAAAAACCGGGAAAGGATTTCCCCGAAGACTAGCAAAAGCACTGCGCGAATTCGCCAGCGTATTAATTCGCATGCCGAACCAAGCGACAAAATAGCTACCCGCAATACCAACCAAACTGCAGAAAAGAATCATGATAATTTTTATCGCCTCATAATGCCTTAACCAACCAAAATAGAGGACAATAATCGCACCGACCAAAACCTCTAGAACAAGAATAAATTTACCTTGAGCGATTAAATATGTTTTGCAGGTTTCATAAATGAGCTGGGAAATTTCTTCCATCGAATGATGGACATCCATTTTCTTAACATTAAGGTACTGGACGATTCCAAACAGAAACCCCAAAAAGCAGATAAGGATGCCCCACAATAAAATTGTTTTTCCATCCAGCCCGCCGACAAACTTAACTTGAGTTAAATCTGGAATTAACAAATCCGCTTCGCCAGCATTTGCTATATGAACATTTCCAAAGAGCAAACCAAGAATAATTGCTCCATATTTTTTAACCTTCCGCATGATGTTCCTCCTCATTTTGCGATTAAAACATTATAAAATTATATTAATAGTAAAAATTACGGTCTCACGAACGTTTGAATTATACACACGACGATTTAAAAAAGCAAGGTGAGAAAAAGTTTTTTATTGAATTAATGACTGGGTTTATTGAACCGTCTAATCCAGTAAAGAACTGAAAGAGAAAAACTTCCGTAGATCAATCCAAACAGCATTCCCATGACAGCTCCAATCAATAGTACGGCAGCTGGAAATACGCTATTAGCCGTAATTTCTGTGGTTTTTGCGATAAGGATGCCAAAGGCAGCCCCCGTCAATCCGCACGTAAGTAGTAATTGATCCCATCGCCTTATATGAACTGCCCAAGCAATGGCTAAAACAAATACACAGATAAAAAAAAGACCAAAACTACTGAGTAAAAAACCTTGAATTAAGCCCATTCCATTCCATTAAAAAATTTAAATGATTCAATCTCGCCAAATAAAAAGCGCGGCGGTTAAAGCTATACCAATTCCGGTCATGGCCCAAATTTCACTGATAAAATATGGATAGGCCATCAAAATAATGCCGATTATCATAGGTTTATATTCGCTATTCTTCTTTCCATATACGAAGGCAACAAAACCCACAGAACCAAATATTAAGGAAATAATAAAACTCGCAGCCATTAATAGTGTTCCCAGCGTTTTGATTTTATTTGGTTAAGTCTATTTTTCTTTTTGGGAGCAATAAGGGCCGTGCCAGCTGAATGCGTGATATTCTTAATGATCCCCCACTCCGTCCGCAAACGCGCCGCCGTATTTGACCAAATCGTATCGCCGATATGTTTATCATGAGTGTTTTTCTGAATTAAACAATTGTATAAATTTAGTACTTTATCTGAAAGATGACCTAAATCAAATCCATGAGCTGTGTAAAGGCATTCCTTGCGCATGTTTTCTCTTTGTTCCGGGGAGGAATTTACGACTGATTCCAACGCCAAGACAAATTCATTTAATTCCGCACGGGGAATCATACGGCCATTTATTTTGTCACGCACAATTTCGCGAACTCCGTCGGAATCGACCGCAACAATAGGAATTCCCGCGGCAGCGGCCTCGGCCAATACCAGTCCCTGCGTTTCTGTCTCCGAAGCAAACGCAAAAAGATCCATAGCATGATATGCATTAATGAGCTCTTCACCCGTCAGTAAACCCACCGAGCATACTCTTTTTTCAAGCCCTTCTTTACGAAAGATTCCTTGAATATCGTCCTGTGAGGAGCCCTTTCCTACCAAAAGAAAATGGATTCGTTTATTCGCTTTCATGATTTTCGTAATGGCCTGGCTTAAAAAAATAATATTTTTTTCCGGTGCTAAGCGGCCCACGTGACCAATAACAAAATCATCTTCAGGAATTTTCCAGCGGCTTCGAAACGTAATATCTTTAGGCTTCGCAAATAAATTAAGGTCAACTCCCGTCGGAATAACATCGATAGGCGACTCCACCCCCCGAGTGATTAACAACTGGTGAACACTCTGACTCGGGGCGATGACATGATCAGCCAAGTTAGCGTAACCAGTCGACAACTCGACAACAAATCTTTTTATGATGGGAGAATCAAGCGGAAGGTAGTGAGTGTAATCTTCATATTTTGTATGATGCGTAAATACGAGCGGGATCTGAAATTTATTTGCTATACGCAGAGCTGTGTCGCCCATTAAAAATGGATGATGGGAATGCACAATGTCGGGACGAAAATCGGTTAAGGCTTTGTTTAATTCATTCGAAATCGGCAATTGAATGGAAAAATCACCACCATTAAATTTCCTAATCGCCGGCACACGGACAACATGATCTTCCTTTTCCGGCATTCCTTCAAAAACCGGTGCAGCAATTAGAACAGAATGTCCTTTGCGGCGAAACCGTTCCGTTAATAATTCAATAGATTTTTCTATGCCACCGACGATCGGAACATAAGTATTGGTCATCATTAATATTTTCATACTTTGACCATTTTATTTTTTTAATGACAAACGGATAGACTTTTCCCCTTTGGTAAAAATTACAGGCGACAAACCTGGTAATCGTATGTCAATAGTGGGCGCCGCATCAAACCAATTTCCTTGCCAGCTTACCGTCACTTCTTCTCCATTGGAGATGATAGAAATATCAATTGGTCCAAATAGCGTCGAGGTAGGCCCATAACTCATTTTTCCCGGCTGTTCCAACCATTTTAAAGGAATACCGGAACATAACACGAGCCTTTGATCATCATTCTCTTCACGAACAAAACAATTACGAATCATCATAATCCACTCAGCCGCCGCCCAAACATGTTGACCATCCCCCATACATCCGCCTTCCGTTTTAGGATGAACAGCCTCGGGCCATTGTCCTGTCGTCGTCGCCAATTTAGCTATGCTGGTCATAAGATCAAAGTAACGCGGATCTCCAGCTCGTAACAAAACCTGGGCAATATGTAACGTCAAATACGGATTAATCCCGGAATGAGTCATATCCTGAAAAAATCCGCCTTTATAAAAACATTTTTTGATTAAAAATTCCGCCGTGTTCATGACCTGAGGATCCTGGGCGGAAAAAATTTGTAAAGGATAGTCAGCTACGACCGAACCGATAGCTCCGGCATCCATACGACGATAGGGTGAGGCCGGAATAATGGATTTTCCTAACCGAGTTTTCACTTTATAAAGACTTTGATTTATGCAGGACATAAAATCATCGGCTTCCATCTGAAATTGCCGCGCGCGATTTTTATTCCCGAAACGCTGGCTTAGATTAGCGGCTGCTTTGAGTCCCGCCACTCCCCAAAAATCATCCCAATAATAAAAATCGTTTGGACCGAGATGCTCCGCGCTAAACCCCGACGGCAATAATCCCGCGTGCAGCTTATCGGTTCCTGATTTTAAGCGTTTACGCATAATCCACCGTCCACCCGAATCAATGGCGCGCATCCAACGAGGCGGAATGGGTTGACGCGTCATTTGATAAAATTTTTCCATAATCCATAATGCCTCGCCGTTGGAATCCCACTCTCCTTCTTGAGATAAAAAATATCCATTAAACATTTGTTTAGAAAAGAAATGATCAATGACCATCGGTACCCGCTCTTTCAAACCGGAACATAACATGGCATATAAAATAAATGCCGCATCACGAAACCAAAATCGTTTGTATGTATACGGTCCTGGAAAAACTTCGTCCGGAGAATGCAAAACCAACGTCCTTAAAGCGACATCATAAAGAAATTTAAATAATGGATCGGGAATATCAAGATGACTGACATTCTTTAAACTTTGATGCCACGATTCAGATGCAGATAATAATTCGCTTGTTGTTTTTTTAGCAAAAAGGTTGCGATTAGATGAATTCTCATTATTTCTCGTCGAAGAATTAGCAGGTAACGGAATTTCCAAAGTCACCTGCCGACTCTGATTCGGTGTTAATAAAAATTGCGCGGCGGCCGTTGCCATACCCACATTGCACCACGTGTGCGTCGCATCGTCGTGGGAAGGAATTTTTAAAAAAACATCACCTTTCCGATAATAACAATGTGTGTGTTGATCAGGGATTTGATCAAACTTGACCTCACTTGTCTTATTAACCTTCCACCCTCTACCTTCTTCTAAACGTTGAATATCGTGGATAAAGCTAACACCTTCCGGATTATACGGCCTTAAAGCAATGACCAACCACCCTTTCTTTGAACTTCGCGCTTCTATACGCGCCTGACAAACCGGAGAGTTAATGTCGCCGATCACCTGGATTTCCGAGCGAATGCTTTTATTATCATCGCCGACCATGGTATCAATTCTAAACCCCTCTTCCATATAGGGAACCTGATTTGCCTTATCACAGCGAGATGGAATTAAAGCTGCGCCATCTTCGTCGATGAGCCAGCTGTCAATCGACCATCCGTCAAAAAAAGGTGTTAAAAGCCCGCGAGGATCGACGAGCGGAAACTCCCGGTAACCAGGAATACCAACGGCAGTCCAGTTACGGTGAGTTAAATTAATATGGGTGATCATAAAAGCGCGAGGAACAAAAGCGGGACTGGCGGGATTAAACTGACATTCAACCCAATAGGGCCAAACCCAATCCAGGTTGTGTTGAATGGCTTGGCTGTTCATGAGTCCACGCGCATGAAGAACAACGCCGGAACGAAGAAGTTCCGTCGGCGCGGCTACCTCAGACGGTTGGCCGAACTGCTCTAATTTTGAAATAATCTCAAGAGGGTCAAGAAATCCGCTTCTGCGCGCGGCACTGCGCAGAATCATCCGCCATGGTAACCATTTAAACCACATAAAAATCCTTTCGTATCAATGTTTACCAAAAAAACTTTTTAATGAACCCCAAAACGATTTTATTTTACGGTTCCGTAAGGCACAGGCAGAATCTTTAAATATTCCGCCATTAATTTCATTTCGATAATATTCTTCGCACGCCGAACACATACCTTGGGTATCTACCCATTCGGGATGGTCATGCTTAACCAAATCAAGAATGTGTCGATCTGTATGATCTCTAAAATAAACCAAATCTCCGTTCACTTGCTGGTTACAAACACTGCAGGTATAAGGCATAGATAAGTCCTTTTTTAATAAATTATAAATCAGCTACTTGTACGATTATAACTTTATAAAAAAATATATACAAGACGATCATTCAGAAAGAATTACTTCTTACCCATTCTAAATAAATAGATCGACGCGCCGCGAAGCTCTAATCTTTCTTCAATAACTCCATCTTTCTCAATTACATCCAAAAGTTTCTTCTTTAATTCTGGTTTAGCATGTGAAAGGATTAACCAATTACGTTTAGATTTTTGGACATCCTCGACAAATCCGCTCAAGTGCTGCACCATCCGCGAGCGCCGATTTGGGAAAAAAACTTTTCCAGTATAATTTCTATTTAGGTCATAAAGCAATATTTCATAAATAAATGCAATATCTTTTTGTGTATCCAATGTAATTAATGTGTCGCCAATTTTTCCGACCCGCAGTCCGTGCCAAACCTCCCCACGCTTACCGGAAAAAGCATAAAGAAAATCTTCTTTACGATTCCATTGATTGAAATAATACATAAACATATACTGGGTAGATGTATTGTAAAAAATTGGATCACCCTCCTGATAATTCTTCATGAGATACGTCATCACTTGCCTATTCTGTTCAACGTCGTAACCGTCAATCACATGCTGAGCTGTTGCTTTAACGGGGAAAAAATTGAGATAACTTAATAACAGAATCCCGACTAGAAAATTTAACTTTTTTGGAAAAGAAATCACTCGATAAACACCCTGCCCGATGAATATAATCAGAATGGGAACCAAAAATAACAAATGGCGTCCGAAAAAAGGATATTTTTTCAGACATGCCGCAACCAAAGCGAAAAATAAAGGTAATAAAAAGGCAAAACACCAAGCGCGATGGCTTCTCCAGAAAGAAATAATACCCAAAAGCATTAACATCCCAGACAGGAAGACAGTTGACTGTCCAAGCGGATAAATAAACATCCCTTTCCAAGAATCAATCAACCAAGAAAACCCGTCGTGAGTCCAAACAGGCGCAGGAATGTAAAACTGCGCATTCGTTCCCATAATATAATGGCTTCCCCACATGGGAGCGATTAAAACTTTATATATTAATCCCACATTCATCATCCAAAAAATATAAATCAACAAAAGATATACCCGTAACTTGGACGATACCTGAAAGAACATAACGATTCCTAATGACGCTAACAAAATGATCCCGGGAAAGGAAAACCAAATGACAACCCACCCTAATAGCCCCATACACAAATATTTTTTACAATCCTCAGGGTTACGGCTAACCCAGCTATACATTACGTATAGTAATAATGTAAAAAATGCATCCGTTGCATAAGGCTTAAGCTCAGCACCGTAGTGAATTAACGCATCACAACTCGCAAAAAAGAACAAGGCAATGGGTATAACTGGGGCACTAAGTACCCGACGGATTAAATGATAAAATAGATATATGGAAGCCAAACTGGCTAGGAATGGAAATAGGCGCAGGACAAGTTCCTGTCCGCCGAGAAGCATTGAAAAACTCTTAACTAATATAGAAAAACCCAAAGGACTTGCCGGCTGTTCAACAATAATTGGCTGATTATACAAAATTTTTTGAAACGGAGTGTATAGAATATTCAGGGCGACATAAGCCTCGTCCAACCAAAGCGAACGGTTTTCGAAGTAGTGTCTTAACCGAAGCACAATTCCAAAGAGGATAATACTCCAGTTAACAGCAGGTGAATAAAAAATATTCCACTTAAATTTACCAAACGATATATTCATCCCCACCTTATGGTTTTTTGCGACGGAAGTTAGCTGGGAAGAGCCATTTTATATTGTTCTTCTAATGACTTTAACGACTTTAATGCCTCCACGCTCATTTGATATAAAACCCAGCTTAGAACAAGAACAACAACTGTGATAAGAATTTTTTTAGTCTTCCCATGGGTTGGATGAAACCAGATAAGTGGCAATGCTAAAGGGCCGACACTCAATAATAAAATGACGATAAAATATGTTCTGAAGTACCATTTTAATTCTGGCCTTTTAATCAAAAATTCACCGCAATGTTTACATTTCACGGCGTCATCTTGAATTTCTTCAGCACAAAAAGGACATTTTTTCATCATTACCTCAAATTTATTTTTGAAAGAAACGTAAATTCATTTTTCGTTTATCTTCGGGTAAGCCGCTTTCATTAACGGCCTTGATATCTTCAATCGTATAAAAAGCATTCGGATTGTATTTCTTTATAATTTCAATAACACGTGTTATCTGAGAACGTTTAATAATTGTAAAGACAATATCCACTTCCCCCGTCGATCCCTCAGCAGGAATACGTGTAACACGATAACCATGGCTTATAAAATATTGAAATAGATCATCCGCTTTTTTACGTGAAATGATCCGGATCACCGCGTAACCCATGGCGATTTTTTCTTCTAAAACAAGGCCGACATAATTTCCAACCGCAAATCCGCCCGCAAAAGCCAAATAGCAAATAGGATTCGCTAGATTAATGATGACCTGACGAACCGCTAAAAGCCAGATCATCACTTCCACAAATCCGAGGAATGTTACCAAAAATTTTTTATTTTTTGAAAATAAGACAATGCGAAACGTGCCAATCGAGACATCAGCGACACGAGCGAAAAAAATGATTAACGGAAGAACCACCCAGTTGTATAAACCGCTGTCCATACAATTACCGCCGATATGAGGTTAATACTGCGGCAGATTGGCGCGACTGTCTTCGGCCTTACCGATCAATTTTTCCGCACTTGAGATGGCAGCCCCGGCTGTCGTGGTATCAATACCAGCTTCCCTAATGATGCTGGTATTTTCTTGTTGTGCTTTCGTTGGCTGATTTTTCTTCAGCATGACAAAATATAGTATGACTATAATCGCAGCGACGACGAGGAGCATCACCATCGTGAAAGATCTTTTATTTTGTATATTCATTCTTATCCTCCGCATATCACGCCGGGCGTCCCGTCTTGACCTTATTTAAATGCCAAATTTCTTCGGCGTACTCTTGAATAGTTCGATCACTGGAAAAGAAACCCGCATTGGCCACATTAAGCACCGATTTTTTATTCCATTCAACCGGACTATGATACAGCCTGGATACATTTTCTTGAGTACGGCAATAGTCATCGAAATCCGCACAAATTAAATAAGGGTCAGAATAACTGATCATTTCATAAATGGGTTGAAAGATATTCTGCTCATGCAGTGAAAAATGATTTGCTTGTAATAATCGCAAGGCTTCTTTAAGACTTGGAGATTTGTCAATATATTCACGCGGATCATACCCTTTGCGTTTAACTTCCTCGACGGCATCCGCCCTTAACCCAAAAATAAAAATATTGTCCTCTCCGACGTGTTTACAAATTTCAATATTTGCCCCGTCATATGTACCGATGGTCAAAGCGCCATTGAGCATAAACTTCATGTTACCGGTACCGGAAGCCTCCGTCGATGCCGTCGAAATCTGCTCAGATAAATCGCTCCCCGGAAATATTCGTTCAGCGAGTGAAACACGATAGTTTTCCAGGAAAACTACTTTCATTTTAGCACTGACTCCTGGATCCTGATTGACGACCCGGGCAATATTATTCACTAATTTAATAATCAGCTTAGCCATATAATATCCCGGCGCGGCTTTCCCGCCGATCATAAATGTCCTGGGCTGAACAAACTTCGTCGGATTATTTTTTATTTCCAAATATTGCTGGATAATAAACAAAGCAAATAAAAGTTGTCGCTTGTATTCGTGTATTCTTTTGACTTGCACGTCGAAAAGTGACTGCGTATCGATCGAAAATCCCATTGTCTTTTCAACATATTTGGCGAGTTCAACTTTATTTGCCTGTTTAACCTCTTGCCATTTTTCTAAAAATGCACGATTATTGGCAAGCGGTTTAAGTTTTTTTAACTGCATCAAGTCCTTAACCCAACCGTCGCCAATCGATTTGGTAATCAAGTTAGCCAAACCGGGATTGGATTTAAGCAACCATCGTCGCTGTGTAATTCCATTCGTTTTATTATTAAACTTTTCCGGACAGAAATCATAAAAATCAGTTAATACTTTTGTTTTAAGTAATTCGCTATGCAAAGCGGAAACACCGTTTACCGACGAGCTGCCGATAATGGAAAGATGCGCCATGCGAACGCGCTTTATATCTCCTTCTTGAATAAGCGACATGCGGGACAATCGTTTTTGGTCCATTGGATATTGACGGGAAACTTGTTCGAGAAAGCGGATATTGATCTCATAAATGATCTGCATATGACGAGGCAAAAGGTGTTCCATCAACGAAACCGGCCAGCATTCCATTGCTTCAGGCATCAAGGTGTGATTTGTATAGGCAAATGTGCGTGTCGTGATATCCCAGGCCGCGTCCCATTTCAAATTATGATCATCGACCAAAACGCGCATTAATTCGGGTATCGCCAGCGACGGGTGGGTATCATTCAACTGAATGACCACTTTTTCAGGAAGCATTTTTAGGTCGCTGTTTTCCATAAAAAATCGGCGGATAATATCAGCGATCGACGCTGCAATAAAGAAATATTGCTGCTTCAATCTTAATTCCTGTCCACTTAAAAATTGATCATTCGGATACAAAACCTTGGAAATATTTTCGGAATAAATTTTTTGGTTAACAGCCTGCTCATAATCGCCGTTATTGAAGTATTCGAAATCAAAATCTTCGGTACTGCGGGCTGACCATAATCGAAGAGTGTTTACAACATCATTTTTATAACCTATGACGGGGATATCATAAGGAACGGCGAGAATATCTTTGGTCTCGGTCCATCGACAATAAAGTTTACTATAATCGTCGGTATACAAATTTACTTTTCCGTAAAAACGGACAGGTACGGCGTATTCTTGACGAGCAAATTCCCAAGGATTGCCGTATTTCAGCCATTCATCGGGATGCTCAATCTGATAACCATTTTGAATTTTTTGATTGAAGATACCGTATTCATATCGAATTCCGTATCCGTGCGAAGGAATCCCTAACGTAGCCATTGAATCTAAAAAACATGCGGCCAGGCGTCCTAAACCGCCATTGCCCAGCCCCGCATCCTGTTCCTGTTCCCGGATGGTTTCGAAATCATAATCCATCATTTCACTAAGGGCTTCCTCGACGACTTTGTCGAGGCCAAGATTATAAATATTATTATCTAAAAGACGACCGATTAAGAATTCTAAGGAAAGGTAATAAACGCGTTTGACATTATTTTTATGATAACGTTGTTGCGTTGCAATCCAACGCTCAACGATACTATCTCGGATAGATATGGCCAACGCCCAGAAATTGTCATTGACGGAGGCTGAATATTGATCCTTAGACAAGGCGTATAGAAGATTCTTCTTAAAAGAATGAACGAGGTCTTCCTTATTCATTCCTTTGTAAGTTAAACGCCATTTTACTTTTGATTTCTTGGAACCTTCCATAAAATCTCCTCGTGTAAAATGTCAAACTACAAAATATATTATTAATACAATATATACCCTCTCATATGGGTGCACAACATTTTATTTGGATTTTATAAGGAATTATCTGGGTGGATTTGATTATAAACCGAAAAGACTACCGACTTGATAAATCGCCAGTGAAGCAAAATAGGCTAACGCAGTTAGATAAAAAAGTTGAAACATCGCCCAGCCCGCTCCCCCCGTTTCCCGCCATACGACGGCAACCGTGCTCATACATTGCAAGGCAAAAACGAAAAATACAAGTAAACTCACACAAACCAGTGGCGTAAACAACGGCCGGCCATCCGGCCATGTGGCTTGCTTAAAAGCATCCCGAAGAACAGTCGTCTCTCCATCATCCTCAATATTAAAAACAATACTCATGGTTGAAACAAAAACTTCACGGGCGGCAAACGATCCAACCAGACCAATTCCTATACGCCAATCAAATCCTAATGGTTTAATTAACGGTTCTAACATGGTACCCATTTGTCCGGCATAACTTTGTTTGAGCGCCTCATCTGGAGGTAAATGTTCATGTCTGGGATATGACATAAGCGCCCATAAAATAATCGACATAGCTAAAATTACCGTTCCGGCACGTTTTAAAAACAATCCGCTTCTATCCCACATTTGAATAAGAATAGCCTTCAGCGACGGGAAACGATAGGGCGGCAACTCCATAATAAAAATCGGTTTCTGACGTTTTAACAATGTTTTCTTAAAAATCCAGGCCATCATACCGACTCCGGCCATTCCCAATAAATACAAAAGCAGCATAATCCCGGCTTTTTGAAATGAATTCGCCATCGGGATTAACACAGCAATCATAATCGTGTAAACAGGCAAGCGTGCCGAACAGCTCATCATCGGCGCGACTAAAATCGTTACTAAACGATCCTTGGGGCTTTCAATGGTACGTGCCGACATAATTCCCGGAATCGCGCAGGCAAATGAACTTAATAATGGGATAAATGATTTTCCATGCAAACCAACTTTACTCATCAACCGATCCATAATAAAAGCGGCGCGGGCCATATACCCTGTATCCTGAAGCAGGCCGATAAAAAAGAAAAGAATCAAAATCTGAGGAAGAAATATCACGACCCCGCCGATACCAGCGATGACTCCATCCACCAAAAGATCGGTAAGCGTTCCCGGCGGCATAAGATTAGAAACCGTTATACCGAGCCAGCTGAAACCAGCATCGATCCAATCCATTGGATAAGAGGCGATAGAAAAAATCATGTAGAACATAAGCCCCATAATACTTAAAAATGCGAGCCAGCCAAAAAATTTATGAGTCAAAACCGCGTCCAGTTTATCAGTGAGGCTGTGTTCCGGTTTATTCCGGTCGACGACAACGCCGCGTAAAACCGACTTTATCCAATCATAACGAGCCTCGACGGCGGCCGAACGGGCGCGCAATCCTTGACGTTTTAAATTTTCTTGAATGAGATTAATTTGATGGATTAATTCTTCTTTATGGAAACGGACACGCGGGTCAGTATTCTTACTCGTCGGTGTTCCAATAGATAAAATGGAAACGGCTTCAGAAAAAGCTTCATAGGGCCCGTAATGTTCGTGTTGAACTAATAAGCGGGCAATATGTTCTACTTGTTCTTCAAGATCCGGCGCCATACGCCACTGACGGGAATAATTGGCGTGAACACCGGAAGCAATGACTTGTTTGATTTCTTCAATTCCCTTTTGTTGATTAGCGACCATCGCGACAACCGGCACACCCAAACGCTTAGACAATTCCGAAACATTGATCGCCCTGCCTTGTTTTTCAACTTCGTCCATCATATTAAGAGCGATGATGATAGGCAATTGCAAATCCTGAATTTGACTGACCAAATATAAATTACGTTCAATATTACCCGCATCGACGACACAAATGACAATATCCGGTTTGGGTGTATCGGACGTCCGTCCCATCAATACATCCCGGGCGACTTGCTCGTCGGGAGAACGGACAGACAGACTGTAGGTTCCGGGCAAATCAATAACATTCACCACCCGATCCTTGGCTAAAACTAAAGTCCCGGATTTTTTCTCGACGGTAACACCTGCATAATTCCCTACCTTTTGACGCAATTTCGTAAAGGCATTAAATAAAGTCGTTTTTCCCGAATTAGGATTTCCGGCTAAGGCAATGGTGAGAATTTCGTTCGACCGCGCAGATTGTAAGGATGACATATGATTTCTCTAAATATTAACTTTAATTAAATCAGCTTCCTCTTTACGCAAAGAAAGTAAATAACCACGGACTTTAATTTCTATTGGGTCGCCCATCGGAGCATATCGAACCACTTCGATTTTTTCTCCGGGTGTAACACCCATTTCTTCCAAACGGGCGCACGCGTCGCTTTCTTCAAAAAAATCCGCGATAACGGCTTTTTGTCCGGCGACTAATTGGCTTAAAAGAACTGATTTTTTTTCAGAGTCATTACAAATAATAATATTCCTGGCTAATTCTTCACTAATGATCACTTTCGTGTCACAAACTTTACAAATCAAAGCCCCATTTTCCGTGATTTTTTCAACCTTGGCTTTTTCACAAAAACCCATTTCCCGAAGACGCTGACAATCGGCAACCTCACCTTCTAAACATTGAATACGAACCTGTTCTCCATTACAGGCGTCACAAAGTGTGCGTTTGTTTTTTTTTGATTCTGATTTTACTATTTCTTTTTGCTTAAAAGGCCACTTGATCATAATTATTCCTTACCACAGCCGGAACAATGTCCACTTTTCTTGCTTTTAATTGATTTAAATATTATTCGTCCGAGATAAAAAGCCGCCAAACTAATAGTGATAATAACGATTACATCCTGAATCATGACGCTCCTTAAGAATAAAAAAACCCATTCTGCTCGCAGAATGGGCATCGGATTCACGATCTCCAGCCACAAATGTACTAAGATTTAATTTGTTTAATCCTACTGTGTATCCAAAAAAATGTCAATAAAACATTATAGAAACGTCAATTCATTAAGCTGATCAAGCATCCACCCTGTAACCGAATATCGTTGTCGATGACAAAGGATGACTTCATGTTCAATTTGATCACTACGAAAGAAAACCAGGCGTCCAGCGACGGGAGAAACATCCATCGGCGATTCTCGACCATCTTTATCTTTAAGAAACATCCTTAATAATCCGCCATCCGTCGGCTGCCAACCTGTATTCAGATAGCAAATAAAAGTTAATCGACGGTGATCACTACTTTTAAATTGATCTAAATGACGTTTATAATATGCGCCGGTGGGATACATAGCATAATGCATTTCAAAATCTTTAAGCCCGAGAAAACAAAACCGATTGAGCATGTCCATCACTTGACGTAATTGTTGAACAAAAACAGATATGGTTGAATCCGGTTGGGAGTGGTTAATCCAGTGAATCCAATCCTTGCGTATAGATGAATTGACCTGATACTGATGGACATTTCCTATTCCGGCTTCTTTAAATTCACCTTCCTGCCGAAGTTTGTCCATGTGCGTTCGGATGGATTGGATCATCTCTGCAGATAAAAAACCATCCAGTACGGCGTAACCCGGGCCGCATAATCCGTCGGAAATGGTTCCGGCAATGGTCTCAATATTTTTCTCATCCCAGGTTAACCCAGGTGAACTAGAATCACTCATCTTACGCTTAACTCTTCCCAATCTTAAATTAATGATTGAGTTGAAATTATACTCTCAATGATGGGAAAAGCAAGAACGACTCAACACAAACCTAAATTTTTTTACGATTTAAGTTGGCTGGCCAACTGCGGTGAGTCAATTCTTTCAGACGAGATATTCGACAAGCTCAATTCAACCGTCATATGTGAATTAGCAAACCCGCGGTAAGTCCCGCTGATGGGCGAGGTCAATTGCGGTTCGCTTGAAGTCGACAAAGTGACATGCCGTTCATAACAGGCAATACCATGGGTGGGGTCATATCCCTTCCATCCTCCGCCGGGAAGATACACTTCCATCCAGGCATGCGTCGCTTTATTATCGTCGGGTTCATCACTAAAATAGTAACCGGTGACAAATCGGGACGCGATATTCAAATGACGACATACCGCCATGCAGAAAAGCACAAAATCACGACAAGAACCTTTTTTATTCCCAAATGTGACTTCAGGCGATTGTTGTGTTGCTTCCAGCCGTGATTCATACTGAAATTCATTTTGTACAAATTGCGCAAGTTCCGTTAGGAATGCGATCGTACTCCATTGAACGTGCTCCGCCATTTTCTCGGCAAAATCGGTAATCATACCTGCACCGGCCAGCGGCTGTAAATAAGGTTTGAGGACCAATAACTCCATGTGCGTATACGGCAGTGGTAATTTCTGTCCGGAGTTGGGATAAATAATAAAATCAAACGGATTAAATTCCCGAGTCTCGACGGTAATAGACGAATGTATACTCAAAGACCGAGTCATATGAGTAAACCATACTAAATACGCGTCGGCATTATTTTGATCCGTAATCTGCGTCATTCGCACGGGAACAGGATCAATCATAATATTTTTTTCAATGACTTGCTGAGAAAAATTGGTACGCGGGATCAAACGGATAATGTGCGGTTCAAGAAATACATTGTCGGAATAACGGTAAGTCGTTTTGTGGTCGATCTTTATTAACATGTCGTCACCTCACTGTTGATGCTGAATTTGCTCAAGTTTATGAAATACATCCGTCACCCAGTCGTCGGGAAACTGATTAATGGATTCGGCGATGCGCTGTTGCCACCAGTCGGAATATTTTTGCAGATCATTACGATCAAAACGCTGAGTCAATGTCACAAAACTATTTTTCTTATAGATCAACACATCAATCGGATAGGCAACGTCATTGGAACTAATACACGTCGCGTTAAACGAAAGGAAACCAACTTTCAAGGCAAATTCCATGGATGAATCATAACGCAGCACCCGATCGAGTATTGGCTTACCTTGGTTTGTATTACCAATAATAAAGTACGGGTTCGCCTCTCCGACTTCGACCCAATTACCTTCCGGAAAAACCATAAAGAGTTTGTGGTCTTCGTCATCCTCGAGCTGACCGGCGATCAGCGCGTGAATATTAAATTCATATCCGGAAGAAACCAAAGATTGTTTGTCTTCCGCAGCAACTCGTCGTATTTGTTCACCGAATGCATTGACAAGTTTATACATCTTCGAAAATTTAATTTCATCTTTTTCGATAAGTTCTTCAAAATAAATGACTGCCTTATCACGCAAAGCGCGTAACCCCGAGGTCATCAAAAATAAAGCGTGATTGCCATTTTTCTGCTGAACCAAGACTTTCTTGGCCGTTAAGGTTTGATTACCGCTGGTGATACGGGTATCAGCAATGCCGATCAGACCGTCTTTAACTTTTATACCAACACAATAGGTCATGAGATAATATTCACTTTCGAATCGGTTAATGAAAAGAATGTTTTAAAAATTACATTTCCCAAGTTGTTCAACTTGGCCTGAAAATCGTCGAGGTATTCGTGTAAACCATAGGCAAACACGTCGGAGACATCCGTAAAATTCAATTCAGAAATAATCTTCCCCATCTCCTTTTCTGCGGGGTTATTGAATGTCGCAATCGGCGTATCGCTAATTGCATGTAGAGACCGATCAGCTGTCTGCAAACAAAAGCGAACCGCCCGCGGGAAATACCGGTTGAAAAATAGAAATTCCACAATGCGCTTAAAATCAAGCCGGCCATATTCCTTGCGATATGCTTCGTAGGCGCTGGCCGACTTCAGTACAGCCGACCAT
>JAGOSC010000102.1 GCA_018062515.1 Candidatus Omnitrophota bacterium | reverse complement strand
GTCCGTTGTTTCGGGCCATATTCGTGGGCAGACAAATACACTGCCATTGCATATTGAAATTCTTTATAACGAATATCAATTCACCGCTGCCTTTGCGACGGCGTCCTTGTTAGCAATGTTGGCGCTGGTTACATTGGCGTTAAAATCGATCGTGGAATTTAAATACCGGGCAGAATTGAAAGCTGTTAAGAAAACGGAGATTCATGTATGAGTATTGAAGTTAAGGAAATTAATAAAACCTTCGGAGTATTTAAAGCGCTGAATCAGGTTAGTCTAAACGTTAATACTGGAGAATTGATTGCGCTTTTAGGTCCGTCGGGATCAGGTAAAACCACTCTATTAAGGATCATCGCGGGATTAGAAACACCGGATAGCGGTGAAATTTTATTTCATGGGGATGATGCCAAAAATAAAAAGACCAAAGATCGCAATGTTGGTTTTGTCTTTCAGCATTACGCCCTGTTTCGCCACATGACTGTTTTTGAAAATATTGCGTTTGGTTTGAAAGTGAAACCGAAAAACAATCGACCGACGAAGGAACAGATTCATACTAAAGTCCATGAACTTTTAAAATTAATTCAGTTGGATTGGGTCGCTGATCGGTATCCGTCACAGTTATCCGGAGGACAAAGACAGCGTGTTGCCTTGGCGCGCGCATTGGCGATTGAGCCGAAAGTATTATTGCTCGATGAGCCGTTTGGTTCATTGGACGCCAAGGTCCGCAAAGAATTACGTCAATGGTTAAGACGTTTTCACGACGATCTTCATATTACAACATTATTCGTTACTCATGATCAGGAAGAAGCGCTTGAAGTCGCCGATAAAATTGTCGTTATGAATGAAGGTAAAATTGAACAAATCGGAAGTCCGGAAGAAGTTTATCATAATCCAGCGTCGGTATTTGTCCTTAATTTTCTTGGGAATGTTAATATTTTTCATGCGCGCTCGGAAGAGGGAAATAAAACGGGAGAAGGAAAGTCGAAAAAAATTTATGTTCGTCCGCATCAATTAACCGTGACGCGAACGTCCATGTCAAAAGATTCAGTTAAAGTCACCATTGTTTTTGTTAATCCCGCCAGCGCATTAGTTAAAATCGATGCGCGTTCAGAAGATGGAAAGATTTATCAAATCGAAATTTCACAGGAAGAATTTAAATCTTTAAAATTAGTCAAAAACGATGAAGTCTTTTTGACGCCCAAAAATATTACATACAGCGAATACGATATATAAATTCAGATTTTATCTATGCTGTAAAAATAATTTTGATAAAATAGTTTAAAAAAACGGACACATTTATGAAACTCATTATTGCCGCTGTAGCAGATCACGCCTGGGTAGAAAACGGGTGCCTAACAATATGCCGGACGTTCGACACGATCAATGCCCCTGAATTTCCGTATAAAATCCCGCGAATCAGTATTGGCGTCAGAATTCTAGTCGGACGCTCAGAATACGGCGCCCATGCGCTGACGATTCTTCTTCGCGATGCCGAAGGAAACAAACTGATTAATGCCAAGACCGATATAAACGTATTACCCCCGCCTAATGACCTTCCAGAAACATCATTTTCCATCGCTGTCAACGGACAAAATATTGAGTTTAAACATACCGGCGATTACCAGGTGGTTATCTTGACGGATGATGTTGAAATGGCGAATATTCCGATATACGTCCGGACAATGAAGACTTGATTTGAGAAGGTTTCTTGTTTACGTTTGACTTGAAAGTAAACGATGTTATTATGGTGCGGAGAATTTCTATGCGCATATGCATTCCCTCAAAATCTAATGAAGGTTTAAATTCGCTGGTTGATGACCGTTTCACTCATGCACGGTATTTTGCCATTTATGATACCGAATTAAAATATTTACGCATGTTAAAGAATACAAAACAGCACAATCGATATGGTAAAGACCATATACAAAATATGCTTAAGGATAATCGCATTGACGCCGTTATTTGTCAGGTTTTGAGCGGAAAAGTTCTTAAGGAAATCCACGGAACAGGAGTTAAGGCTTATCAAACCGATGTCAAAACAATTTCTGAGATTACGCATCATATTGATGAAAATTTGACGAACCTAATTACACCTGAAGATGAACAAACCAATAATGACGAAGAGGATCGCGAATAATGGAACATTTAACATTTCTAATAGATATCTTTTTACACATTGACGATCATTTAAGTCAAGTCATTCAGAATTACGGATTCTGGACTTACCTGTTCTTGTTTGTGATCATTTTTTTGGAAACGGGTGTAGTGGTCACGCCGTTTTTACCCGGCGATTCGCTTTTATTCGCTGTTGGAACATTTACAGCTATCGGTGCGTTAGATCTTCCTTTCTCTATAATATTACTCATTATAGCAGCTGTTTTAGGAGATACGGTCAATTACACGATCGGCGCCATAGTCGGGCCGAAAGTTTTTTCAAAGGATAATTCCAGGTTTTTTAAGAAAAAATACTTGGAGGATACGCAAAAATTCTACGAAAAATATGGCACGAAGACCATTATACTCGCCCGTTTTGTTCCTATCATCCGTACATTCGCGCCGTTTGTGGCCGGAATAGGTCGAATGAAATATAGCGTGTTCATCACATATAACATTGTTGGCGCCGTTTTATGGGTTGTTTTATGTGTTTTTGCGGGATATTTTTTGGGTAATATTCCCATTGTTAAAGAAAATTTTAGTATCGCGATTTTAGTTATTATATTCATTTCTATTTTGCCTGTCATTCTGGAAGTTTGGAAACATCAACGAGAAAAGACGAAAAATCCGTCGGCATGATGATTTATTAAACATCAAGTATGAGATTTTAAAAGTTAAGAATATTATTGGTAAAAATTTCTTGACAAATCAAAGGCGCGAGTATATATTTGTAGCATTATTAAAACCATTGACGGTTTTAAAGAGTAACTGAGACATTGATGTCCGGCAACGTATTTGTGCCGGGCATTTTTTTTTGTCTACTGGCTTTAAAATCACAAGGAAAATAAAGGAGGCTACTGTACGGTTCAAGGTGGGCAGAACACCATAATAATTGTTCACCTTGTCCAAGGTAACACGTGACGTCCTATCACATAAATAAAAATTATATCGTGACTTTCAACAGAAGGAGAAGAAGATGGATTTAATTAATAGTGGAGATACAGCCTGGGTTTTAGTATCCACTGCTCTGGTTATGTTAATGACGCCGGGGCTAGCATTTTTTTACGGTGGACTTGTCCGACGTAAGAATATTCTTGGTATTTTAATGCAATGTATGGTGGCTTTGTGTGTGATTTCACTTCAATGGTATTTATTCGGATACAGCCTTGCCTTCAAACCAGGAAATCCTTTCATTGGTGATTTAAGCTGGTTCGCATTAAACGGTGTTGGTTTAGAACCTAACGCAGATTATGCGGCGACAATTCCACATCAATTATTCATGATTTTTCAAATGATGTTTGCCGTTATTACGCCTGCTCTTATTATCGGTGCATTTGCTGAGCGTATGAAGTTCGTCTCATTTTTAGTTTTTATCGTTTTATGGTCAACCCTTGTTTATGATCCGATCTGCCATATGGTTTGGGCTGTCGGTGGTTTTATCAGAAATATGGGAGCTTTGGATTTTGCTGGAGGTACAGTTGTTCACATCAATGCGGGTATTGCAGCTTTAGTTGCCGCAATCGTATTGGGTAAAAGAGTTGGTTATGAAAATAAACCAATGGCTTTACACAATATTCCGTTTGCTGTTTTAGGTACAGCTTTACTATGGTTTGGATGGTTTGGATTTAACGCTGGCAGCGCATTAGGTTCAGGCGCTTTAGCGACCAGTGCTTTTGTCACAACACACATCGCGACTGCTGCCGCTGGATTAAGCTGGGCGATGATTGAATGGATCAAGAGCGGTAAGCCGACAACATTGGGTATTGCTACAGGTGCTGTTGCAGGACTTGTCGCGATTACTCCAGCTGCCGGATTTGTTACGGCCACTGGCGCGCTTTTTATCGGTTTAGGTGTTAGCGTTTTCTGTTTTATCGCTGTCAGTTTTATTAAAACAAAATTCGGATACGATGATTCACTTGATGCCTTTGGTGTACATGGTATCGGGGGTATCTGGGGAGCTTTGGCTACCGGTCTTTTTGCGACGACATCGGTAAACTCGGCTGGCGCCAATGGTTTATTTTACGGTGGTGGTACCGCCTTATTCGGCAAACAATTGATTGCCGTCGGATTCACCGTCGTTTACTCCTTTATCGTCACGTTTATCCTTATGAAGATCGTTGATGCCATGTTCGGGCTACGTGTTAGCCAAGAAGATGAAGCTGTCGGTCTTGACTTAAGCCAACACCACGAACGTGCCTATACAATTTTAGACTAAAAAGGAAAGGATAAATAAATATGAAATTAGTTACAGCTATTATTCAGCCTCATAAGTTAGAGGATGTAAAAAAAGAACTCTATGGACAAGATGTCAACCTGATTACCGTGAGCGAATGTCTCGGTCACGGAAAACAAAAAGGGGTTGATGAATTTTACCGCGGCGTTAAAGAAACCGGAAATCTGTTAAGAAAAATCCGGTTGGATATTGCGGTGAATGAAGACTATGTTGACCGAACCGTTAAGGCCATTGTCAAAGGTGCATACAGCGGAAAAGTTGGTGACGGAAAGATTTTCGTGACCAATCTTGAACGCTGTGTACGTATCCGGACAGGCGAAGAA
>JAGOSC010000006.1 GCA_018062515.1 Candidatus Omnitrophota bacterium | reverse complement strand
GGGGATAGTTTAACAGTGCCGAGATCAAAACTTCCTGTGGTTGGGAAAAGAGATCCTGGTAGATTTCCTCCTAGAATAACTGGCCATGGGAGATTAAAATTTTGACCGACTGGTGTAGGCACGGTTTGGCCGCAACAAAGTGTTGAAGGAAGATTTGCGCCGATTGATACTTGCAAATAATTTTGGGCTGGGGTGATGTTTGGCGCCACTCCCTGCACGGCTGGAACGTTAATACTAAAGCGTCCACCTGCAACTGTCTTGGTATTAAATTTATCAGGATCACACGGCGCAAACGAAGGATTGCACGCAAACGCACCATTCTTTCTATATCGCCAATATCTATACCAATTAGGCGGTTCGACTCCACCACTGGCTGGCCACATAACCAATACCGTAGCACCAATAATGGGATCTCCAAGATTGTCTTTCACCGTTCCAGTCAAAGTAACCTCAGGAATTGGAACAAGCGGCAAGTCCTCTGTTCTATTAACTCCAGGGCCTACCATAATCCGATCCGATCCACTATTGCCAAGGTAAGGATGCGTAACGGGATCGCAGTTGACCCCTCCGCCAGCAGAAACCCAAGCTGTCGAATAACCGTTCGCACTATACTCCAGCGAACATGAAGTCCCCAGCCGAAGATCATAAACATATCCTTGTTTCCATGAACCTATAGTTGCTATTGTAAAACTTCTAGTAGTTCCCGGGGCACTAAATGGAATTGTAAAAGAATAACTTGTTGAATTAGACACCACCGGAGGATTAGGGATGACACCCACCGCAGGTGCGCCGTTTTCATATAGCCATATTTGCCCATAATTAAAGGTAGTCAAGCCTCCGGTGATAGTGCCGTGTATAACCGCATCCGCAGGAACGGGGGTTAACTCGAAATCCTTACGAATCTCCCCGGATGAAGGAATGTTGATCGGTGATCCATACGTATACGGTTGATAACCCGTACGATTGGCCGTCAAAGTGTATGCCCCAGCCGGTACTAAATATTTCCCTGTAACGGGATCCATAAAATCATAATTAGCGTTCTTTGAACCAAGTGAACCTGAAGAATTAGTGGTGTATGTGGCCGTAGACGTAGTTGAGGTTAGTTTAACCGTTGTTAGGTTAAGCGGAGTACCTGGTGCCGCAGTAGAACTGACTATTCCAATTAAATTTCCGGGAATCGAAGTTCCTGGTCTGGAAAGCAGGATCACGGACTCCATTTGTTGTGCGGAACCTCTCTCGGTCCACTGAACCACTGTATGAACTCTTTTTAATTCGGGGCTGCTGTTTTCCTGAGCGGCTGTCATGGTACGGGTAAATCCGGAAAATGGTGTTGTAGATGTCGGATCGGACAAATTACAATCAGGAGTTGCAGGGGGGAAATGGCATGTCTCTAATCGGTCAAAATCAGCTGTGTTCTGGGCGAAGTTCCGAACTTCTTCTTGACTTAGCTGCAGTAAATTAGTGGCGGTTGTTCGATTACGAGTTTGTTCTTCAGCGATTTGTAAACTGGAAAATCCTGTCCAGGCTGCGACGCTGACGATGGAAATAACAATGGCTCCAATCAGCACCTCAATAAGTGTAAAGCCTTTTTTATTCAGCCTCTTCATAGACATAGCTTACTCCCTATTTAAGTATATTCAAGTTAAAAGATTCACTCCCAAAGTAGGAGTGAATCTTTTAAGCGATGATGGAGATTTTATTATTCCTGTCCGCGAACAATCGTAGGAATAACAGTAATAATCAAATCTGTGTCAACGGCTGTATCCAATGAATAGCTGAAAAGATTTCCAATCAATGGAACTCTACCAATAAACGGAACTCTGTTTAAGACTTGCTTATCTTCTTGGTTAAGTATACCACCAATGACGAACGGATGCTTATCATTGACCCGAACGTAGGCGGTTGCTTCTCGTGTCCGAACTTGAGGGAATTCACTATTCGGCCCTCTAAAAGCAACGATAAAACTTACTTCCGGTTCAACTTTCATGACCACGAAACCATCTTCAATAATCGATGGCGTGATTTTTAATCGAATACCAGGTGAAACGAAGCGGACATCATTCGTTACGACACCACCGGAAATATTTGTAATTGTGTATGGAACTTCATCCCCGACGAAAATTTCTGCTTCTTTTCCATTAAGTGTTGTGACTCTCGGAGCGGAAAGAATTTTGGCCTTATTTTGAGTTTCTAACATATTGATAGTGGTGTCAAATTGAAGCGGATTTCGCTGGATTTGAGAAAAATGATATAGCGGTGAATCAGAATCTTCCGGATCACTAAAGGATACCGGTCTTCCACTTTCCTGATATCCCATGACTACTTGATCGGACCAATCTACACCCAGATCTTTTAACGCATCTTTGTTCATTTCGATGATCTTAGATTCTAATAAAACCTGCAATTGCGGTTTGTCGATATCGTGAATCAGTTTCTGTACTTTAGCGACATCGTCAGGATTTCCCATGATGACTAAACTATTTAACTCTTCACTCAAATTTACTTTGTCTGTTAATGAATCAACTAAATCCTTAGCATCTTGAACGGCTATATTTTTAATTTTAACAATGCGTGATACTTTATGCTCTTCCAATAATTTTTCTTTATCAGTAACGTAAATCGCACCTCCGACTTGCTTGAAGCCAAGATTATACGAACTAAAAACTAATAAAAGCGCATCTTCTAATCTAACTTGTTTTAAGTGAAGATCCAGCGTATTGGCTTTCAAGCTAGGATCTAACACGATATTCATATTTCCAGCATCAGCTATAATAGAAAGGACATCAGAAAGACTGGTGTCATCAAAATCCAGATCAATTCTTTTGTCTCTATTTTCTTGAGGAATAGCGTTACGGACCATTTCTTCCGTTGATGGAAGAAGGGCTTCGAACTGAGGTTGTTCTGCTTCAACTTTAACAGCAGGAGCTTCCGGTAATGTAATTAATTGAGCTTCTTTAAACGCAGCGTCCACATCTAAATTCGCACTGATATCACTGAGACTTTGTTCCTTAACTGGCACATCCCAATATTCTTCTTCAGTTTGAGGGGTTGAGGAACTACCAGTCAATTTATCTTTAACTTTAGTCCAAGATGATCCTTTTGTTTGTTCTTCGGCTGCTTCTTCCTGTACGTCTTCATCTAGAGCTTCTATAGCTTCTTCCTCGACTTCTACAGGCTCCGAAACTTGCGCAACTTGCACATAAGCTTCTTCCTTCATATTAGTTTCGGCCGGGACAAAATAACCTTTATTACCATCGACATCTTCAACGACGACTGGTTCAGCTTTAGCTATCTCAGTTTTATTATCTGATCTCTTAAACACTCCAGCTAACTTGCTAAAAAAACCTTTCTTTTCAGATTTCGCGGTTTTGTTTTCTTCTGCGGTAACTTCCTGAACCGTTTCATTGTTATCAGCCTTTTCAACATTGGAAATGGCTTCAACATTTTCATCGGATCCGCCAGCATCAGCTGACCAACCGGTTTGCGGTTTTATTTTTTCATTTTCTATAGAAGTGAAAATATGATCGTTTTGTTGTTCTGTCAAATCATCGCTGGAAAGTTCAATATTTTCGTAATAGGCAGTCATGTCTGACTCAAGCTTTGAAGAAACATAATCGTCTACAATTTCTTCACTGCCTCTTTGAAGTTTTCCATTTTCTCCTGTTTGATAAGCCATCGTAACCGATGCGGTCACATGTAGTAATAAACACGTACTCACGCCCAACAAAACATATTGTTTCATTCTCATTTTCATTTACCTCTTTTTAATGTGAAAGTTTTTTCGCCGTTTAATAATAATACCTCTTGCGGTCCTATGTCAACTATTTTAAACTCATTTAACATATCGTTTTTTCGATATGTTCCCCTCTTTGCTCCATCCTTTATGAAAGCGACGTATTCATCATCTGATTTCGTAACACCCATAAACTTATACCGTTCTAATTGTTCACCTATGTTGAGAACAAGCGCCGCCGGACCTTTATTAAGTTCTATTAACGGTTTGAAAGGGTCTCTCGTGACGCTAATTTCAGGCTTTTCAGGTTTTAGAATAATCTTAGCTAATTGTAAGTCTTCTACTTTTTCGACAACTGGTTCACTGACGACAACCTCTTTTTTCTTCGATGAACATCCTGAAAAACAAACCAAAATTATAATTAAATAAATTAAATGTTTCATCGTGTTTCGATCTCGGCTAATGTTTTCAAACTGTAAATTTTTAATATATATGAACATTTAAGAATGGGATATTGATTGTCTGATGTGATTTCTACCTGGCTTACCGTAACCAACTGTTTAAAATCTTCAATCGAATTAAAAAAAGTTAATAACGCGGTAAATTCCCCTTCTATTCTCATATTGATTGGCATAGCTGCCAATGTCAGCGTTTCTTTAAGTTGCTCTTTTTGAGAAACATTCTGGGTATTATTTCCTTGACTCCTTCTCGCCGATTGGACCATACTAAATCCCTGCGTTTTCATATCGAGAATATTAACTAAAGATTCTTTGGCAATTTTAGAAATATCGTCGAGTAAGGCTGGAATATCTTGTTCTTTAAAGAGGTATGCCTCAAATTCTTTCTTTTCTTCCTGATATAAAGCAATTTTCGCTTTTATAACGTTAATCTCATCCAAAACATCCTTCAATTCTTTTTGTTTTTCATCAAACTGTACTTTTGCCTGAAAATAGTCGCGGACATTTTGTACACTAATGGAAATCATGACGCCAACAAACAGCACGGAACCGAGGATGAACAAATATTTAATTTTTTGTTTTGTCATCGACCGGTTTCTCTTCCTCTGCCTTTAGCGCAGCTAGTATGCCAAAATTAAACAATTTTTGTTCTTGAACTTTCTTTTCTCTTAAGAAATCAAATCGACCTTGATCGAGAATGGCTGATTCTTCAATACGACGTAGCATTTCAGAAATAGATTCCATGTTAAGCGCCTCGCCATTAATAGTAGCTCCTCCGCTCTCAACAAACTTAAATGAGGTTAAAGCTAAATCCTGCGGAAGCTCATTTGCCACGATGGAAAAGACTTGGGCCCATGATATACGATTGATTTCCTGAACAAACGTCGCTTGAGCCAAAAATTGTTCGCGGACTTCTTGATAAGCAGCATATTCTTGATAAAGAGTGGATGCTTCTTGTTTCAACTGTGTAATTTTGCTTTCTGCGGCATTATTTTGAGTAACAAAATAATTTTTCCTAACATTAATCCAGATATTACTCACCGCAAATAAAAATCCAATAATACCTAAAATCGAGGCGGTGACAACAGCGCACTTAAGAGCATAAGTCTTAACTTGAAAACGTCCAAAGAAATGTTGAAGAGGAAATTGAAGTTTCAGTTGATGAACGTCGTAGACAATAGGCGCTAAGGCTAACATATAAATAGGATTAAGCGGATTATTTTCAGATGTGTGAATTTGCTTGATTTTACGCGCATCCAATACTTCAACCGGAATATCAAAGTTACCGATATATTGCTCAAAATTCGGGATAATCTCATTGTCCCAAACCAACCATATTTTTCTAATCACCACATTCCGATTGTCCATGAGGAAAGACTTTAAAACTCGTTTAATTTGAGTTCCCCAATCAGTTACGATTGTTTTGACTTGCTCCGGAGAGGTAATATTTTGAACCTGTTTTAAACCATACGCCAATTTATAAATCAGCCTATACTCCCCCTTCATGAAAATACCTAAGTAGGTTTGCTGATCTGACATAATAAGGAAGGCATCATTCTCACTCGTTGGATCGATAATGTTGGGTAATTCTCTAAAGTTGAGCGGCGCAATTTCAACCTGATGGAAAGGAATTTTTGTGTTATTAACTTCTTTTAATAGACTCGTCAGAATATCTAAACGTACAGCCGCCAAAAGAACCTTAACTTTATCAACAGATATTTGGTATTTTTTGTATATAAAATCAAAGGATTGTTTGTGAAAAGTGGGGATTTTCTCTATTTCCATCTTAAGGACTTCATCAAACTCTCTTGAGGTAAGTTTGGGAAGCATTAATTGATGGATAACGGTGTCCTTACGGGATAAAGACACAAATATCCGTGAGGGTCTTAGCCCCTCTCGGCTCACTATATCTTTAATAGCATTACATAAAGCATCCGCAGTCAATAAGTCAAAATCAATCTTTGACTTGCCTGATTTGGTGATAATGTAATCCGTATTTTTTATATCTAGGCAGACATACCGGATGAAATCATCCGATATGTCTACCCCAAGATATTGTTTCATAATGAATTTCTTTAAACTAGATTAGTATTGAACGCATCGATTAAGTGCAGTACCATTGGCTAATACAGGCTGTGTTGGAACACATGCAATTAATGCACCTGATGATTGAGCCTCTAATCGGTATGCACCACCACTTGATAATGGGTTTACTGGAACAGAGGTTAAAAATTCCTCAGTTAGTAGTGTAGCAGGATCATCACACGGCGCTGCCCAGGTTCGTTTTTCTGTAAAGCACATAAAAGCTGCTGAGGTGATTGATCTTAAATCACTTTGGTATTCCGTAATATTACCTTGTTCAATAGCTTTGATAATGTTAGGTAGAACCAAAGCTAGGATGATCCCAATAATAACCATGACGGTTAGAACTTCGATCAAAGTGAAACCTTTTTTGTTTGTTGTCTTCATTTTTGTATCTCCCTTTACTTGTTGTTTGTGGTTTGTGATTTAAAAATTGTACATATATCAACAAAATGCACATTTATTTTAACATTTCATTATGACTATTAAATTATCTTTTACTCCTAAACTTCGTATTAGAAACGTTTTGCGCATTTACAATATTTAATAATCAGCAATTTTTATACCAACACCATGTTATTTTTTGCTCTCAGTATCTTTTTCTTTACTTTCTATAATTCATCAAGCCATCCCAAATCGAAAATATTGGCATATATATGGCTAAGAGCGTAAAGATAACTATGCCCCCGACAAAAATCATTAATGCCGGTTCAAGCATGGTAAAAAATTTGTTTTGTTTATAATCGACTTCTTCATCAAAATGATCAGCTAAGCTGTCAAAAGACTTAACAATTGAACCACTCGTTTCTCCAACGCCGATCATTTCCGTGAACAACACCGGAAACATCCGCGCTTCTTTGAAGGATTCATAGAGAGAATTACCGGCTTGTAATCTTTGCTGAGTAATATTTACCCCTTCTACAATATAACGATTTGCTGTAGTCGTTTTAGCTATATCAAAACTTTCAAAGATCGGTAGGCCTGCCCCAACCAACATAGCTAAAGATCGAACAAACCTCCCCAAAGACAATGAGTAGAGTATATCCCCAATAAAAGGAATTTTCAAGAGGTAATAATCAACTTTCTTTGCAAATTTGGGATCTCGCATTAAATACCTAAATATCATAGTACCAAGTGTTAATATTCCAATGACGGAAAAAATAAAAACCGGTGACCGCATTAGATTAGAAATGGCTATAACGAGTTTAGTTATCCCTGGTAATTCCACCCTTAAACCACCTAAAACTTTTGCAAACTGCGGAACTAGAACAACAAACATAACGATAACCACCAAAACAGCAAAACCGGCAACAATGCTCGGGTATAAAATGGCTTTTTTGGTTCTAGTGATAAATAACTTATGATACTCTAAATAACTAATCAATCGTTTAAGAATGGCCACCAAACCGCCAGCTTTTTCGGCAACAGTGATCATCGCTAAATACATAGGATTAAACATTTTAGGAAATTCACTCATGGACATGGATATATTTTTTCCCTCTTCCAGACGATTTCGCATATGGCAGACCACCAGCTGAATGGTCTTATCTTCTGATTGCCGCCAAAGAATATTCATAGCCGTTATAAATGGAATACCTGATTCAATCAATGAACCGAGACGGCGTGTAAATACCAAAAGCGTGTCAATGCTCACTTTTGATTCAAAAATCTTTTTGCGGTCAACAACTTCTGCTGAAATAAAGTAATACTTGAAATTCCTCATTTTTTCTTTCAAGTTATTTTTATTATCAGCTTCCGTAAAACCGTATAATGTTTTGCCGGACTCATCTTTTAATTTATAAACATAGGTAGGCATTAATTCTTAATCCTTTAACTAATCGATAAACACGTTGCGCATTGTTTCACTAAATTCTGTGGACTGATTAACAACTTTCTCTAAACCAGCGACCCCTAATAACTTCATTCCATTCTTCACGGCTGTCTCCGAAATTACCGATTCATCTGCTGATTTGATGATTAAATGCCGAATAGTTTCATCAACTTTCAATATTTCAAAAATAGGCGATCGGCCTCTAAATCCAGTCGTTAAACATGCGTCGCAACCAATCGGCCTAGCCAGCTTAGCACCATCTTCAAGTGGCACATATTGACGAATTCTATTAACAATTTCCGGCTCTGGTGTATAAATTTCCTTACAGGAAGTACATAATCCCCGAACCAAACGTTGTGAAATAACGCCATTTAAGGCACTGCTGATCAAAAAAGGCTCAATTTCCATTTCCAATAATCGGGTGACGGCTCCGGCTGCGGTGTTGGTGTGCATGGTAGATAGAACTAAGTGGCCCGTTAAGGCAGAACGGATAGCAATTTCCGCTGTTTCTCTATCTCTAATTTCTCCAATCATAATGACATCCGGGTCGTGCCGTAAAATGTGCCGAATGGCATTAGCAAATGTATATCCTATGGCCGTATTCGTCGGGGTTTGGCAAATCCCCTCTAATTCATATTCAACTGGATCTTCAACCGTAATAATGCTCCTTTCGGAGTCGTTTAATTGACCAAGCATAGCATATAGAGTAGTCGTTTTGCCAGCCCCCGTTGGTCCGGTGACTAAAATAAGTCCATATGGCTTTTCGACTAAAGACTCCAAATCTTTAATCATGCTTGGGCTCATCCCTAAAGTAGAGAAAGATTGTTTAATGAAACTTTTGGTTAAAATCCTCATGACAAGACTTTCACCATTAATATTCGGCAAAGTAGATACCCGCAGGTCATATTGTCCCATTCCGACGGTAAACGAACAGCGGCCATCTTGCGGGCGTCTCGTTTCTGTCAAATCCATACCGGAAATAATTTTAATTCTCGAAATACAGTTTCTTTGTAAATCTTTTCCAATCGTATCTTTTTCATAAAGAACACCATCAATCCTGAAACGGACTCTCATGGATTCCTTCAATGGCTCAAAATGAATATCTGAAGTCTTTTCTCGAATAGCTCTTCGGATAATAGCATCAATATATTGCATGACCCGGGCCTCATTATCATCCTTTTTCGATGAGGACATTTTTACACCGGTATTGATGGAATCAAAATATTCTTGCAAATTCTGGTCTATGTCCTTGATACTGGACATGATAGGAATAATCGTATATCCGGTTCTGATCTGAAGGTCTTGTAAAACATTGACGTCCAGCGGATTATTTGTGGCAACGGTTAATTTTTGATCTTCTAATTTTATGGGGAGAACGCGGTGGACTTGCAATAAATCGGTCGGAATAAGGCCGATAAGCGTAGAATCAATCTTCGTTTGCCGAAGATCGACATAAGGAATTTGAAACATCTTGGCCAGGACTTCTGTCAGACGATTATCGTCGACTAAACCCTTTTGAATAATAATCTCGCCGAGTGGCCGGGGATCGGTTTTTTGAGAATCCAGCAAGTCCTGCAATTGCTGTTTGTCTAGTATACCCTCACCTAAGAGGATTTGTCCTAACTTTAGAGATTTATTATCCATAAGTTTAACACACGACAGTATGAAAATATTTGTACAATACATTAACTACTTACAAGGTAAGAGTATGCAACATTTTATTTACAAAGTCAAAGGATTTCTTTGACAGGGGAGAACAAAAAAAGCAGCCCGTTATAGGGCTGCCTTTTTTCTGGAGGAAAGACTGGTCTGCAGGTCAGCAAACCGGTAGGAAAATTACTATAATTCCTTAATTTCAGTATCCATATCAGCCTGGGTAGACTGTTTCATATTTGACAAATCTTTAGGTACACTGACGGTGATTCTTAAACGGCCATCTTCGAGAATATCTTCTTTTTCAACCTTAATATGAGGCGTAACTGCTTTGACATCCATCCCATATTTGGTTGAAATGTTGACAATGGCTAATTGCAATGTCATTTTATAAACCATTTCGACTTTTATTTTTTCGTTGGCATTTTCGGTCTTAAGGGGATAAGAAACTTGAGTAAAATAAACTCTATCTGATGTATGCTTAACTCCATTGTTTTCAATAATTTTTGGTCTTTGAAAAACATTTGGCTGCTCGCTTACGACAGGCTGTTCGCTTTTAACCATCTGATCTACCACAGCGATTTCATCAGCGCTAACTGTATTCGCTGAAATCATTAATTTACTTTTTTTAGGCGCAGCATTATTTGCCTTGGAAACCATCGCTTTAGCCGGCGCCTTTTCTTCATTCTTCATTACCATCTTTGTGTCCATAAGCTTGTCATTGATATGAATATCAAAGACCTTAATCTCATCGGTATCATAATCGGCTATGTATATTTTACCTTTTGCAGCACTAATGGACGATAATTTAGGAAAATAACTTGGGCCCTTTCCGTCTGAACCGAATTCTGTAATCGGTTTTCCCTGATTATTTAATACTTTAACCGTATGACTCCCACGGTCAGCCACATATAAATTATCCCATTCATCAATAGCCAAATCGACGGGATCAATAAATTTTCCCGTATCTCTGGCCGTCCCGATTTCTTTCAAAGCAATTCCTTCTTGATCAAAAACTTGTATTCTTTTATTTTTTGTATCTAGGACATAAAGTAAACCTTTTGAGTCAAATTCCAATGTTTTCGGATTATTAAAATAACCAAGTCTGGGCAACTTATTATTACCATCCATTTCGCCTTTTTGTCCAAAAGACTTTAAGTATATCCCGTCGCTGTTAAAAATTTGTATGCGATTATTTTTAGTATCTGCGACATAAATTTGTCCTTCGCGATTAACCGCTACCCCAGATAATGAATCGAATTGGCCATTATCCATGCCTTTTGTACCGAATAAATAATCATGACTTCCATTGGCATTTAAGAATTGAAGGCGATTATTTCCTGTATCTGCAACCAGCATTTTACCGTCATTTAATATCTGCATGGCCATCGGAGCTTGCATTTTAACGACCTTTTCGTTCGGGTCTCCATAAATACCCAAGCTGTTTTTTCTTTGATGAAGGATAAGGCCGCTCACTTCAGATAATGCAAACAAACCGTATTTTTCATCATATTCTATATCGGACAAGGATTTCTGAGCGGATATCGACTGCGCGTAATCGACGACCGGAGCTTTTCCCTCAACGGGAACCAGCGCCGTTTTTTCACTTCCTAAAACTTCAATCATCTGTACACGTCTATTTTTTGTGTCGGCAATATAAATGTTACCTTGATCATCGGTCACCATACCCAATGGTTGATCAAATTGGCCACGGCCGGTTCCTTTAGAACCAAACGACAATAAAATTTTTCTTTTTTGATCAATTTTAACGACACTGTTTTTCAATTGGTCAATAAGATAAATATCTCCTCTCATATCGACAGAAATACGGGCAGCATCAGCCACATAATTTCGGCCTTCCCAAGCAAATTCGATACTCTCCATTTTCCCTTCCATGGGCCATTTAACAATTTTTCCCATTTCAGGATAAAACATATATAAATTTTGCTGGATATCAAATACCATATCGGTCGGACTTCCTTCCAAAGGAATACTTTGGAAGAACACACCTTTCGGTGAAAACTTTGAAATCGACTTATTTGATGTATCAGCCACGAGGATATATCCGTAAGCATCAGTCGCGACTAATGCGGGCTCAGAGAACTGCCCGGGTTCACTTCCAGAATTTCCCAATTCATACATAAAATTTCCGCGGGCATTAAATACCTGTACCCGTTTATTGCCCGTATCAGCGATAACAACATCCCCATTCCTTGATATAGCGAGTGATTGCGGATTGCTTAACTCACCCATTCCAGAACCGGAACGGCCGAAACTAAACATTATTTTTCCAGCCGGATTAAAAACAAAAACTTGCGGGATTTTTTGATCCAAAACATAAATATCTTTGTTAGGAGCCAAGGCCACATCTACCGGCATTTTCATATCTGCTTTAAGCTCATTAATAAATTTAATCGATTCCTTAGCATGCACGGTTGTCACCCAAAATAAAAGAAGCGCCAAAATACTTACTCCCTTTATTAGCTGTTGGTTGATGGCGATGGTTTGTATTCTCATGATTCTGTTCCCCTTTTTGTCCTTACTGTTTTCCATAAAAAAAGCCTATTCCCTTTTAGATAGGAATAGGCCATGAAACTTCACTGAAGAAAGTCTCTTCATTCTGTTTCGGTAACTGGCTATCCTATTCTAGGACCCTTTAGCTTTGCGTCGCCGGGTTACCCCGGGTTTGCCTTTATCGTTCACAACGATAAAATCAAATTGTCTAGTGGGAGTATAGTATACTTTTTTCGATAATGCAAAAATAAGTCAAAAATAAATCTGATAAATACTAAAATTCGTCCAGATACCACTACCTGTAGTATATAAATAAGAGGAGACACATGTCCCCTCTTATTTATACTCTGTTACTATTTGCTTTCGGTTGCTTTAGCTTCCGTGTCTGCGTCTTTAAGGAACTCACTGCTAGGTTTATAACCACGCGCTTCAGCTTCTTCAATGGTTAATTGTTCAACTTCCTTACCTTTGATAAAGCGGGATTCCTTTTTGTGGTACTTTTTACCGTTTTTCGTCACGTAGACGTCTTCAGCAAATACAGCCTGGGTTAAAATCATCGCCCCGACCAATACGCTTAAGAATGTTGACAAAAACTTCTTTTTCATTACTTTTCCTCCTTATTATTGGTTAAGGAGAATCAAGTCATCGCTGCAGGAATCATATATAGGGAAGATGTGGGGTGAACGAATAAAGAAAAAGTAACATATATTTGACTATATGTCAAATTATTTTCTTTTACATCAAATTTATACTGTGGAAGGAAAAAAGTTTTTATTGGGTAAGTTTTGCAAAATCTTTGGCAAAGTAAGAGAAAATAATATCCGCGCCGGCTCGTTTGATAGACGTTAAGATCTCAATCATACCTTCTTTTTCATCAATCCAACCTTTTTGAGCCGCGGCTTTTATCATCGAATATTCGCCGCTAACATTGTACGCCGCGACAGGCACATCAACACAATCTTTAATCCGCGAAATCACATCCAGATATGCTAATGCTGGTTTGACCATGACAATATCGGCCCCTTCATCGATATCCAGCATGACTTCTTTAATCGCTTCTTTTTGATTGGCATAATCCATTTGATACGTTTTCTTATCACCAACCTTTGGAGCGGAATCAAGAGCCTCTCTGAATGGACCGTAAAAAGATGAACAGTATTTAGCGGAATAAGCTAAAATTCCGACATCAGTAAATCCGCTTTGATCCAACGCCGTTCGGATAAATCCGACGCGGCCATCCATCATATCCGACGGTGCGACCATGTCGGTCCCGGCTTTGGCTTGGGACACAGCCATATCCGCTAATATTTCTAGCGTCGCATCATTATCAATGATTCCTTTTTTCACCAAACCATCGTGCCCATCCGTGGAATACGGATCCATGGCTACGTCCGTAATGACGACGAGATCGTCGACAGCTGATTTAATTTCTCGCACACATCTTTGCAAAAGCCCCTTTGGATTTGTGCTTTCCGTCGCTGTTTGATCTTTTTTATTTTTTGAAATATTTGGGAAAATGGCAATACCGGGTATGCCGAGCTTTACCAATTCATGAGCTTCTTTGACAATTAAATCGATGCTCATCCGTGATATGCCCGGCATCGAACTAATGGATTCTTTCTTATTTTTTCCGTCGATAATAAAAACAGGATAGACAAAATTCTGCGGAGTCAAAATCGTTTCACGGACCAGACGGCGCATAGCCGGAGATTTTCGATTTCTCCGAGGACGATGAATGAGGTTTAACGGGGATTTAGTTGCCATATCTTTTAAAAAAGCGAACCTTGACCGGCATCTTCAAATTTAAAACTTGGCTTCTCGACGCCGAATTGTTTAATTATGTCAGGGACTGTCTGAATGCCTTGCTGATGCGCCAGGAAAAATAAACGGTCAAGCACCGCGACCGTTAACTTAACGTCAGCCAAGGCGCGATGAGTTTCCAGAATCTCAACACCAAAATACTGCGCGACATTAGACAAACGATGACGATTCATCTGCGGTAAAAGCATTCTGGCCATTTTGAGCGTATCAAGGGCCTGTGTGGTTGTTCTTAATTTTCGTCCGCATAAGGACAATTCATAACATAAAAAATCCAAATCAAATTTTATATTATGCCCCACCAAACTTGCGCTTCCGATAAAATCAATCATTCCCGGTAAAACTTCCGCAGCAGTTGGAGCCCCAGCGACCATCTCATCGGTAATTTTATTAATTCTCTGCGCTTCCATAGGAATTTCCCGTCCGGGATTAATCAAAAACGTGCAGGTGTCTGTAACAACATTATTTTTCACTTTTATAGCGGCAATTTCGATAATACGATCACCGTCTTTAGGGAATAATCCCGTCGTCTCGACGTCAAAAACGACACAATCCATATCAAATGGTTTCATGCAATCCTTTCATTTATTAAAATTATACGGAAAAATTTTAAGCGAGACTGGCTATACAACGTTTTAAACCCCAAATAATTTCTCCACAATCACCGGTCTTGACTTTATATTCGTCAGCTCCGACCGCCTTAGCTTTAGGAAAATCAACATGACGAGCCTGGCCAGTCATAATCAGCACTTTAACATGAGGATACTTAGATTTAATTTGTTTACAAACTTCAAATCCATTCATGCGTCCCAGGTGGGTATCGGTGATGACTACGGCGGGATTTTCTTGTCCAACCTTCTCTATACCCTCTTCTCCGTTCACAGCAAAAATAAGATTCTTAAAATCTTTTGCCTGCAAACACTCACCGATAATAAAGCGATGGTCTTCATTATCATCAATGATTAAAATCTTGTGTTCTGACATAAAAAGTGGCCTTTATTAAACAATAGTTTATAACTGTTTAATCATTTTGTCAAAACGAACAATCTTAATTCGGATTATAAAAATTTTTGGATACAATTGGAGAATCGGAAATAGTGTTATAAATAAGTTCTCGAGGGACAATAATTCTTTCTGCTTCACCCAGCTGGGCCAATCGATGCATAGAGAAATCGTTTTTAATCAGTTGTTCACGGATTTTGATTAAAAAACGTGCCGAATATTTACAAATGAGCGGTTGATCAATTAAATCAATCGACGTGGGAATGGAGGGAATCGCGTTAGGCGATAAATGCGGATACGCCAAAATGGCGGGAGGCTTAACGTGATCGTCGGTTAAAAGCCTAAAAATTTCAGCATTCTCAACGCCGACATCACAAGGGGTAAGTATATATTCGGAATCAATTCCAGAACTTAATAGTGCTTCTAGACATCCGATTGGCCCGGTATTCAATAAATGAACGGATATGTGTTTTAAATGGTGTAAAGATTCAGGGAGATAATCATAATTGCCGACGAGAACAACGCGCTCGCAAACTTTAGATAACAACCGGCATGTCAGTTCCAACTTCTCAATATCGCGGGCAGACGTGTTTCGTATGACGCGCGAATTAATCACATTGCAAAAAACTGCGCCTGTATGCGGCCATTTATTGTTTTGTTGTGAAGAAGAATGTCTCATGGCTAATTAAGAATAAAGCTGAAATTATTTGGGTGAAAATAAAAAACGGCATAATAAAGCTTTTTTTCTTCATTCAATATGGCCTGCAGCCGTTCCGTAAATACATTCAGAATAAATTCTTGAGATAATGATTTTTTCATACTGATCTCCTCTCTTTGTTTAAAAAAAATGCCCCAGCGGTAAACCATTTCGGTTTATCTGGGGCGTCTATGCCTCTGTAAATAAAAAACCCAATGTCCTTCTTGGTCATTGGGCGTCTTCGTCCTTAACTAGCTTTTTTTCGGTGACAACTTTGCCACGTCAACTAACTATTCAAATTATACGAAATAATTTGTATTTGTCAATAACATTAAAAATTAAATTCTGGCTTATTCCAATCCGCCGAAATTTGTCTGGCTTTAACAATAAAAGCACCTTGTAAACGCTCCGAATCATAACCAATTTTAATTAAAGCATGTTCTAATAAATCAATCGCCTCGCAAATATCCACAATTGTTTCATCTTCAACAATTGCTTTGTGTCCTTCATGTTCAATAGTTATTTTCATATTATTTTCTAATCCATTTTGGTTTCTGAATAAAAATAATTATCGGGATGATGATCATCAATATAGATAATATCTGCCCCATCGACAAATGATTGATAACGAACCCCAATTGCTCGTCGGGCTGACGGAAAAATTCAATACAAAATCTGAAAATTCCGTAACCGAATAAATAGACAAAAAACAAATATCCCTTACAGATTTCCTTCTTCCTCAAAGTCCACAATATTAAAAAAAGGACTATTCCTTCAAAAAAAGCCTCATAAAGCTGTGAGGGATGCCTTAGTTCATATGTCGGAGCAAATGGAAAATACATTCCCCACGGCTGTAAAGTAACTCTTCCCCACAATTCCCCGTTTAAGAAATTTCCAATCCGTCCACAGGTATATCCCAATGGAACCGCAGGAACAAAAAAATCAGCGAAAGCCCAAAGCTGAAATTTTTGCTTTTTACAAAATAATATGGTGGCTATGATGACTCCGACTAATCCGCCGTGATAAGAAAGTCCGCTAATACCCATGACGCCGACACCGTCGATATGCTTAAAAGGCCAAAACACTTCTACGGGATGATGTAAGAAATAACTAAAATCGTAAAAAAGTATATATCCGATACGGGCGCCGATTAATGCTCCAAGAACCGCCCAAACAATATAGTCTTCACATTGCTCGCGTGTATAGTTGAACTTTTCATTCTTGATTCTGTGCAACAAGATACTGAACACAACCAAAAAGGACATTAAGTACATGATTCCATAAAAACGGATCTGAACAGGGCCAATCGCGAATAAAACGGGATTAATATTTTCCGGAAGGTGCTGCCACCAGTAAGTCAATGAATTCATGTGTAGGATTCAAGTCTGAACCGAGTCAAATACAAATGTGAACCGGTTTCGTTTTGATTAATCGGTTATTTTCTTTTTTAAATGAGGCATACTGGAAGGATCGTCCGCCTTAACATATCTTTTTTCAGTTCCCGACGCTGTTACATTCTCATAAACGCCTTGATCTCTTTTGACCAGTTTTGTAAAGCCGAGTTCTTTTAATCTTGAATCACCTGTCGTTGATTTAACCTGCGGAAATGAAATCACGCGTTCGACAAGGGCCTGCGGCTTCGTCTTACCTAATTCAATACCAGCTGATTCACACACCTCTTTCCACGTTTTAAGATGCGTTTTGGTATCATGTTTCACTTCGACAGTTCTATTATTTTCTTTACAAAAATAATCGTAAAAAGGCATATCGTTCCTATTGGTCAATAATTCCGGTTAAAATGATCAATTCGTCGACGAGAAGAACAGGAATATGATCGCGGATTGGATAAATACAGCTTTTATCGCCGACACGGAATAAGCCGCCTTCGATCGGCTGATCTACTTTTTGCTGAAGTTTATTGCGCACCCGGCCTTCACTGATTGCTTTATTAATGACAGTAACCGTTTTCTCGTCGGCTAATTCAACATCTTTTTTTGTTTCCGGGCACGCTAAAATATCGAGTAAGTCTTTATCAATCATAATTACATCGTTGAAAGCATATAATCAATAACCTTCGCTTCCACTCCATTAGAACGTAAGTAATCAATTTGTTCAGATGTTAGATTATATTTAGATTTCGTACGAATCAATTCATCAATAATAATGTTGCTGGGCACACCTTTTTCCGCCATGTCGGCTATTTCAATGACTGTGACATAGTTCGAACTAGATGCTGCTTTTTTATCAGTGGCATTTCCAATTAAAGCACCGCCTAAAGCTCCTGCCGCGAGACCGATCGCCGCACCTTCGCCACCGTGACGCCCATCATTATGTCCAATGACCCCACCTAAGGCTGCGCCCGATAAAGCTCCGATGGCCGCTCCTTTTTTGGTGCCTGTGTCAAGACTTTCACACCCATATGTGGCTAAGGTTAAAAGTAATGCAAAAATAGTAAATTTATTCATTTTTTTCCTCCTTAATATTAACTACAAATCTATAACAATTAGATCAAATTGGTTTTCAGTAAACTTATTTTTTTGACAAAGCCCTCAATCGTTCCACCATCGCAAAAAAACCATTTCTACGATTCGGACTTAAATGACCTTCAAGGCCTAATTTTTTAAATATCGTATCTATATTAACTCCCGTAATTTCCTCAGGCGTTTTTCCGTCGTAAATAATTTGCATGATAGCAATCAAGCCGTTCACAATCATCGCGTCGCTGTTCGCCACAAAATGAATTCTCGGCGGAATATCTTGCGTTTGAGTAATCACCATATGGACGGTACTGACACATCCGTGAACGCGATTAGCTTCGATCTTATCTGTTTCAGATAATTGAGGAATCTTTTTTCCCATTTCAATGATGAATCGGTAGCGATCCTGCCAATTCTCTAAAACCTCAAAGTTTTTATACAACCGATTCAAATCCATTTGTATTCCCACTCTTATTGTATCCATCATCGCTTATGGTAATAATAATTCTGCCGCCTGTTTGCTTTTTTGAAAATCCTTGTAAAGCAAACTGGGCTGAACGCCTGTATTGTTTTGATATTTATCGCTGTGATACTTTTCAAAATCACCTTCAATGGTGTGATAAAAAATCTGGCAGATTTCAACGCCCGGATAAACCCGGATTGGTTTTACACAAAACATTTCAAGAGTCCAAAAACCAGAAAATCCAACGTCGCCGAAACCCGCGGTCACATGAACAAATAATCCTAATCGCCCAATAGATGAACGTCCTTCGAGCATCGGCACGCAATTATCGGTTCTTGTTCGTTCAATCGTTCTTCCTAAATAAAGCTGTCCGCATTGCAGTTCTAATCCTTCCTCCGGGATAATCATTTCAGTGACTTTATTTTCCTTTTTCATATCCAAAACATCGTTTTGGTAGATGAGAACTTTATTATGCAAACACATATTATAACTGTTCGTGTTTAATTGATCTTCATTAAATGGATCAATAAAAATATCTTTACCTAATCTTCGTTTAATCTCTAAACCGGATAAAATCATAGCGTTCCTTTCTCAGCGAAGAATTTCCCAGGCCAAATGTTTTAATTCTTTTTTAAGAAGTTTTTCCCAAGCCAATTGAACCGCATTAGGTGAACCGGGAATAGAAATGATCAATTTATTCTTGTAAACCCCAGCGGTGGCACGCGACAACATGGCAGCCGAACCTACTTCCTGATAACTTAACATACGAAAGATCTCACCAAATCCCGGCAATGTCTTTTCTAATTTACCGGATAAAACATCGAATGTCCGGTCACGTTTAGAAATTCCTGTCCCACCGTTGAAAATAATAACTTGAGCAGGCGTTTTTATCAATTTCTCGAGGACACTTTCAATTTCTGTCGGCTCATCGCGGACAATATAATAATCTGATAAACGTTGATTCTGCTTATCTATATTTTCCCGAAAATACTGAATATTCTCGTCAGTTTCAGGTGTTCTGGAATCGCTAACGGTTACAAAACTGATCAAAACCGGATCTTTCTCTGAAGCTTGTTTCCGATGTTCATTGACCGACGCAGACTTTGATGCGTTGTTCGACATATTTTATTTTAGCCCGCCGGAATGATGTTTGCGAATAACCGCAACGGCATTATGACTATGTAATGATTCCCAGTGTTCAACACTGACAACCCAATCAATGATCTTTTTTTCTGAATTCAAAACTTCACTTAGCCGACGGGTGGCATGTTCAACGAACATGGGATTCTGCGCATTCAATACAGCAAAGGCTTGTTCATCAACGCGTTTAACAAAACTTTGTGTTTCCGTCGGTATGGCTACTCTTAACAACAAGACAAGATCTTCTACAAAGAAATTGTCCATATCCTTAATCTCAACCGTAACTTTGGCTTCGGACCGCTGACTATGCGGAACAGCCATTCCATTACCTTCAGCCGTTTTCTTTTTTGAATGTTCATATTCATATTGTTTGGACATCGACAAGCTACATGGGCACGTCGAGGAATATTCATATTGAACGGTTAAAAAAAGACGTAGTTTTCCCTGATCATCTTGCCCTTCGAGAATACAGTTATAATACTGCCATCCCCAATGATCACTTTTTAAAGCCTTTTGCTTCAAGGCATATTTAAATCTTAATTTTAAATAGGATTTTCTAAAAGGCGGGTCTTTATCAATATCCCGCATGTCGTGACGGTAACGTCCTAACATTTTTTTAAAAAACTCGGTGCATACATGTGTCTGAGCAGCTTCTTCCTGAAGGATCTGATACAAACGGCTCATATTGATTCCAGCTTTTCCTTTAGGAAAATGAATATACATGCTGGCTTCAGTGTCGTGATTGATTAAACCACCGTCGGGGGTTTTATAATTAAGCGGGATGCGGAATCGATTGATTCCAACTTTATCGATATCTATACCAAACAAATCAGGCAATTGATGAAAGTCATTCAAACCTGTTTCGTCTTTAATTACACATTCTAAAATACGATCTTCCGATCGTGTCATTGATTGATCCACTGTTTTCTCCTTATCATCCATACTCAATAAATCCTTAAGCTTTCGTATAATTTTTTTCAACCGTAAAAAGTCACCTTATGGTTAATGAGGTTTCCGTCTTTATAACAAAACTTGGCTGAAAAGAATTGAGTTCCTTCCAGCCATTTTAAAAAGATTTTATCGCCTTCCCACAAATGCAGATTCAAAAGGTCTTTATCGTCAATCCATTTCAATTCACCTTCTGCGCATTCCGACATTTCACCCGAGAATTTTTCAGCCGTGTATAAAAAAACTAGCCAATCTTCTTTATCTTTAAACTCGGGAAAGGTCATAACACCGCGTAACTGCGGCGAGCGAATATCTAAGCCGGATTCTTCTCTGACTTCCCTAATAATACATTCTTCCGGTGTTTCACCTGGAAGAAACTTACCACCCAAGCCATTATATTTGCCTTTGTGGATATCCGCATCTTTCTTAACACGATGCAGCATAAGCGTTTTTCCATCCTTTTTCAAATAACACAGCGTTGATGCGATCATAATTATCGTTGCCTAACAGATTTTACCATTTCGGCAATATGACTTCTTGTAAAAACTTTTTGTCCGAGATTCTTTGCGGCCACCTGGTTAACATACTCTAACACGCCTTTTGTTCCCGCTGTTAACCCGCCTATTTGGTTCGGCTTAAGAACTGGTATTATATCATCGGTTTTATCTTTATCCACTAAAATTGACCGGCCAGCCCCAGCAGCATTAAATGCTTCTCGATCGTTTCCAAATCGGCTTCCATCATCTCCAATATAGACAAAATCAAGATTAAAAAGTTTCTTTTTTGAGTTTAAATAACTTAACCCTTGTGTGCGGTAGTCCGAAATTTCCTTAACTATACCTTTTTGACCAAAGTATATTAAATTCGCACCGCCATTCGCGGATATTAATAAACGATTCTTTAAATTTGGCGGAATAAACTTCTGAACCCGGGAAATTGTTCGATCCAGATGATTGCCTGAAATAACGACATATACGCCGCCCGATTCTAAATACTTTAGCAATGCTCTATATGCCTGACTACTATTGAGATTGGGCACTTTATCCGCTCGCGGGCTGTCATATGTAGTTCCATCACCATCCGCCGCAATGAGCGTATTCGTTTTTGTTGAATCAATACAGGTTCCGGGCGTGTATCGTATTGTCTTTAAAACTTCCGGCCATTGTTGAAAAAAGTAGCGAATCGGCAAGCCTTTATCTACTCCTCGACGATTAATCTCAAAGGAAGTACGGCCGGATAAGCGAATATAAAAATTATTTTGATCGTAATTTTTATTTTTTTGAATTTGTTTTAAAACCGTATGTCGAAACTCACCAAATACACCACGAACCGCAATTTGAGCTGTTCCTGCAACTCCTTTTACTTTGCGTACTTCAATACGAACCGGATAACTAATAGCGCTTAAAAAATTATTTCCATATTGAACTAAGTTGTGATCTGTAAATGCCTTTGGATTGAGCTTAAATTTTTTAGCTTGCGCAAAAATGACGGGTTCCTGTTTCCGTAACACATTTTGGTCTCTTCCTTTGAAATATGAAGGTTGATATTGATCATCCAAAAATTGCAGGAAATCCCTCACATGCTGTGCGCATATTTTGACTAATTTTTTCGTATCTGCTTCGCTGATAAATGTATTATTTGACAAAAGATTATCCTAAATACCTGTTGATCCCTCTTTTTGAAAGTGATCGTAGCAGTTCAAAAAGATTGTGTCAATATTTATTACCTATTGGGATAGATGTGTTTATGTATATTTGAGGACTATAGAAATTCGAGTTGTATATCGATCGTACCTTTACGAGGAGATGCTATCTTGGAAAACGCGGCTTCCGTAAGATCAATAATGCGGCCTTGGCGCACCAAACGCTGTTTTGGACCACGGTCATTAACGCGGACAATAATAGATCGGCCATTAGCTTTATTGGTTACTCTAACATATTGGTTAAACTTTACACCCCACATCGCGCAGGTCATGGCCTGATCATCAAAAATTTCATTATTGGCTGTACGCTTATTAATTCGTGGAGACTTTTTGGAATACCAAGAAGCAATGCCTTGAGAAACAGGTTTTTTTGAGGTGATCATCGACGGATAGACAGCGGATGGGCTGGCATCAAGTTTAGACTGAAGAAAAAAAACAGCAGCGATAATACCAATCAATAAATAAAAACGTCCATACGACATTCTGAAATCTCCTATACTTCCAACACTATAACATTGGACTAAAAAGATGACAAGAAAGTTGTATGGACGTCACATTTTATTTCAATAATCAAAATCTTTGATAAATTAAAAAGTTATTTTTCTTTTGATTTATCGGCGAGCTCGACTAAAGTCTTGGCCCAAGCCTCGATGACCGATTTAGTATGGCCCCACTTTGTAAGCCCTTTAAAGTATTTCGTGCGCTTACCTTTTTTTGCATCCATAACCGATATAATACTCTCACCTGTGACTGAATCCACAAAGTCGGCCTCGAAATCCGCTCCACCGATACCCGCACCCAGTAAGGTTGTCGACCAATGAAGATTTAAATATATTTTGTTCGGTTTTACGTCGGTGATAGCCGTGCGAAGTATTGCCGTATCTTCCCCGGTTGTATCAACAATCTGGTATTTTTCTCCGAAAATCTGCTTCAAATGTGAATCATAAAACTCAACAAGTTGCTTAAGTTCTGCATCATCAACGCCTTCATGCGCGCCGGGATGAAAACGTATTTCAACCGGCTCAATTTTGAATTTTGAATAATCGGTAAGTTTTTTTTCCGAATTCTGACTGATATAAACGCCGCCTTCCGAATCCATTTCCTCAACATTCGAATAATCCTCCAAAAATCCCGATGGGACCGGCTTTTTGGTAGTCGCACAGCCAGTTAAAAAAAATGCTAGAAAAATAAATGAAATTTGAAAACTTATCTTTCGTATAAACATAATCATTCAATACCATCCTTTAATTAGCGTTTAAAATTAGACTAACCCACCTTCGGTAAATTTTTTTCCTTGGTTTGCAGAACTTTTTTTAAATCTTCGACCGTAAAACGGCCGCTGACTTTCTGAACCTGCTCTTGTATATATATCAGCATGGTTTCATCATCAATCACTACTTCATCCGATGTTTGTCCGACTTTATTTCGGTATTTTTCTTCATATTCCAGGATTAAGATAATGTCGGAACTGGTAAATTTAGATTTGATATCATCCGGTAAGTGCTGATATGTAATTGAAGAAATCACCTCAATATCTGGTTCATTCATTTCAGCCTCATCTGTTTTTTTAGATCTGAATCGTCGAGAAAGTAAAACCAAAAGTAAAATAACACAAAAACCCATGACTAAAAAGTCGCGGTAATTTAAAGCCAGAACAAAATCCTTGAACGTCGGCTCTTTCATTTTAGGTTGAGGAATATTAGCGATTTTTTCTTTTAATTCCTCTTCCGTTAGAGCTGTTTCTTCCGTTTCTTCCGATTCATCTACCACGTCCTCGTCGGAGGGTTCTCTTTCGATCAATTCTTCGCTGGTAACTATATTTTTTGGCGCAGGCGGTGCGGCCATTTCTTCGATCAGCCCGTCCGTCCCCTCAACAGTTTTAAATTCATTTTTATTAGTTTCGTCGACCCGTTTTTGAATAGCTTCCTGCATTAATGAATCGACCTGCTCCGGAGCAATTTCGCGGTTAAACGATGTAATCTTATTTCTCTCTGACTGTTGAATCTTATCCGTTTCTGATTGTTGATCAGTTGCGCCGGCTGACAATGATTCAAAATCTTCTTGTACTGATTTTCCTTCCGAAATAACACCTTCTAATATATTAATTTCTTTCATCGCATCTTCAATCAAAGCTCTAGCCTTAAGTTGCGCCGCTTGTTTGACCTGATCCGGAGCTTCCTCGACAGTACCAATCATCGCCTGTTCAATCAAGGCACTGGCTTTATCCTGAGCAGCTCTTTTTACATCATCGGTTAAATCATTAACAGAACCGGATGCAGTGGATCTTACGGTTTCTTCTAATAAACTATTGGCAATTTGACGAGCCGCATCTTTAACTGTTTCCGGGGTTTCATTAAGAGAAGCCATGGCCTGCGCGAGAAGGTCAGACGCCTTTTGTTCTGCGATTTGTTTAACACCTTCGGGAGCGTCGTCAATGTTTGGCATGGAAACATTTCGCATAGCCTGCTCAAGTAATGATACAGCCATTCTCCTCGCTGCTTGCTGAATTTGAATCGGAACATCATCGAGGGTGGTCGCGTAATTTAAAACAGCCTGCGTCGGAACATAATTCTCATCATCCTCGACAATCTTGATGATATTCTCCACCAGGAACTCACGGTCCGGGTCACCCATAAATTTTGTTTCCAACCGAACATACACGGGAGTCCTTGCCACAATCTTACCAGTGACGATCCGTCCCGATTTTAAATAAATTGTTTCAGCCGAGGCATTAGTTGTGATAAAAACAATCGATAGGAAAAAAACTATTCTCTTCACTATTTTCCGCCCTCACTCGTCGTTTCACCTTCCGCCACGCTGCCCGCAGATGCCGCCGGTTGTTCGGCCTCTACTATCGTTTCTTCAGCGATGGATGGTTCTTCTGTATCCGATTTTTTCTCTTCTTTTTTTGGTACTTGAAGCGAGGCTTCCGTCGATCCACCCTCTTTGCTGAAGGCTTTTAGATTAATCGTATCGCCTTCCTTCGCCGGAAGGGAAATGTTGTCAGAAAATTCCATTGTATTAGATTGAATCGTATATCTAGTGATAATCGGTTCGCCCTTATTCACGGAAACCTCTATTTTACGAATATAATCTTTTCGGGCATCAATCGTTGTATGTCGCATTTTCACAGATAAGATTTTCTTCTCTAAATCATAAGACATGACAATATCGCTCGGCGGATGAGCTTGAACTTGATGAGGGATTAAGATAAACCATAAGGCCAACCAGAGGAAATTTATTTTTTTCATAACCGTCTCCGTTATTAGTTTTCTTTCAGTTAGCAGAATTCACGTAAAAAGTGATAAAGCTATTATAGATATAAAATAACCAAAACACAGTTGTTTTTAAAAAAATCTGCATGCTTGATGATGAGAGGCGCATTGATGAAACTCAGGAAGAATATTATTAGTGAAGAAATTGTCTTGGTCGAGCGACATCATCGGAGAAATAAACATGATGTAAAACGTAAGCACCTCTTGCTATTAATAAGTTTAACATTTTTTATCTTGATCATGCCACCTCATCGTCATCATTTCAAATCGACGCATCTACAAATATCCACTCGTGAATTTGAAGCATTTTTCATGTTCGTATCTTACTGAAAACAAATGATTTGTACAGTTCACGCAATGTTCACATGCACGCCATCATTGCTTCATACTTATTTTATATTCTTATAATCAATTAATCCGAAAAGGAGGTGAATCATTGGTTGGGTTTTACGGAAATGAAAAAATTTATTCTAGCTGAATAAAAAATCATAACAGCTGGATTTACATAAGAAATAAAATTTATCAATTTATAAAAGGAGAAATATCGTGAGGAAAAATTTATTAATCATTCTAGTCGCTGCTGTGTGCATGTTCACCAACACGATTCCCACTTTCGCGGCCAGCACTGAAGTAGACTCTTTAGTGGAAAAATTAGTTGAAAAAGGTGTTCTAACCAAAGCCGAAGGTAGAGAATTGAAAAGTGAAATCGCGGCTGATGAAAAACTCATGAAGGAAGAAAATCTAAAAGTAGCGCTTCCCGAGTGGGTTCAAAAAATGAAGGTCAAAGGTGATTATCGTCTTCGTTATCAATATGAAAAGAAAGCAGCGAACGCGGAATCACGCAGCCGAGGAAGAATGCGGTTTCGTTTAGGAGTGGAAACAGACATCGTCAAAGATAAAGTTAAAGTTGGAGCTGGTCTGGCAACGGGTGGAACTGATCCGCGATCAACCAATGAAACGTTTGAAAATGCTTTTGAGCACGGTGGAATAACCTGGGATTATGCGTATGCCGAATACCTCCCCAATAGTTATGTAAAAATGATCGGCGGTAAATTTGTAAAATCCAGCTATCTTTGGGCACCCAGCGACATGTTATGGGACTCAGATATTAATCCGGAAGGCGCATCTGTTCACTTAGAAAAAGAACTAGTCGCAAAAATCAAGGGTTATATGAACACAGGTGTCTGGATCATTGATGAAAATAACCTCGGGGATGCGACTGATCCTTTTATGCATTACCTTCAGCCAGGTGTTCTTTGGAAAAATGATACATTTGACATTCAAGTTGCCGCCGTTGCGTACAAATTCAACGGTGTTCAAGGCGCTGACTTGGACAATGACCGCGCGACGAACACCCGAACTGGTGGTGTTTTAAAATATGACTATGATTCTGTAGGTGGTTCATTTGAAGCGGGAATCAGTCGTCCAGCCGAAAGCGAGTTCCCCATCGAACGAGTCGGTATCTTAGGAGAATACAATAATAATATCTCCAAATTTAATGACGGCGAAACGGATGACAATGACGCCTGGACATTGGGGATGGTTTTCGGGGACAAAAAAGTTTCCAATCGCGGGAAATGGCAATTTAAATACCTCTATACACGCTTAGAAAAGGATTCTTTCCCAGATTCTTTCCCAGATTCCGACCGACATGCCGGTGATACGGATGTATCAGCCCATGAAGCCATACTTTCTTTGGGTATAACCAAGAACGTAACTTTTGGAATTGATTATTATGATTCCCGAAGAATCAAGGCTGCATCAGACCCGGAAAGATTAGTCCAAGCTGATCTTGAATTTAAATTTTAAAACAGAATCAGATGAAAAATTCATATGACATTACAATAATTATAATGTAAGATAATTTTTTAATCTTGCCTAAGGAGCGAAAATAATGAAAAAAATATTAATAACATTAATGTTTCTGGGCCTGGCGGTTTCCAAAGCCATGGCGGCAGATATTGTCAAAGTCGACGGTTCGAGCACCGTCTTCCCTATTACTGAGGCTGTTGCCGAAGAGTTCCAAGCCGCTGGCGGAACTAAGGTCATGGTTGGAATCTCCGGTACAGGTGGCGGTTTTAAACGTTTTTGCCGAGGAGAAACCGATATCAGCGACGCTTCTCGTCCAATTAAATCCAGCGAAGTATCTGCATGCCGAGAAAGCAATATAGAATATATTGAATTACCCGTTGCGTATGACGGCCTTGCCGTTGTGGTTAATCCAAAAAATACCTGGGTTGATTACCTTACGGTCAAAGAATTAAACATGATTTGGAAGGCTGAATCGCAAGGTACTGTAACCAACTGGAGCCAAGTCAGAGATGGCTTCCCCAATGTAGAGATTAAACTCTTCGGGGCAGGGACAGATTCCGGGACATTTGATTATTTCACGGAAGCCATCAATGGCAAATCTGGTCAAAGCCGCGGCGACTATACCGCCAGCGAAGACGACAATACTCTTGTCGAAGGTGTTTCTTCGGATAAAGGAGCCATCGGATACTTCGGACTCGCTTATTATGAACAAAATAAAGAAAAATTAAAACTCGTTCCAGTTGATGATGAAAAAAGCGATAATGGCGACGGACCCATAGCACCATCTATGGAAACGGTCATGGACGCTACTTATCAACCATTAGCGCGACCGCTTTTTATTTATGTTAATAAACAGTCGGCTAATGAAAAAGCCTATATTGATAAATTCATTCAATTTTACTTAGAAAATGCCGCTCCCTTAGTTGAAGAAGTAGGCTATATTCCTCTTCAAGAAGAATCATATGCTGCGGCCAAAAATCGTTTTGAAAAACGTATTAAGGGCTCCGTCTTTAATGATGGTTCATCAACCATTGGTGTTTCCATGGCGGAATTATTAAGTCGAGAATAATTGATGCAAAGCAAGAAAAGAATAAAATTCAAGGAAACAGTGATTGAGAGGCTGCTTTTTTTATGCAGCCTCCTCTCTGTTTTTACGACCGGGGCAATCATTTTTATCCTTTTCTCCGAATCATTCGGGTTTTTTCAACATGTGTCCTTATGGCAATTTCTAACCGATACACAATGGACCCCGCTTTTCAGCAATAAACATTATGGCATCCTTCCTCTTCTATCCGGAACATTGTTAACAACCATTATTGCTTTATCCGTCGCTGTTCCCGTTGGATTAATCAGCGCTATTTATTTGAGCGAGTATGCTTCACCTCGTTTTCGCAATATCATTAAACCCTTTATGGAAATCCTGGCTGCTATTCCAACTGTTGTTTACGGATATTTTGCGCTTTTATTTGTTACTCCTTTTTTGCGAAATTTTTTTCCTGACTTGTCCGGATTTAATGCATTGTCGGCTGGTTTGGTGATGGGAATTATGATTATTCCATTGGTTTCATCTCTCAGTGAGGATGCCATGCATGCTGTACCCATGGGTTTAAGAGAAGGCGCATATGCCCTTGGATCACAAAAAATTCAGGTGGCTTTTAGAATTGTTTTTCCAGCGGCCTTATCTGGGATAACAGCGTCGATTATTTTGGCTGTTTCCCGCGCTATTGGGGAAACAATGATTGTTGCGATTGCCGCCGGACAACAACCAAATTTTACATTTAATCCGATGGTTCCAGTCGAAACAATCACAGCTTACATAGTGCAAATCAGTTTAGGTGATACTCCGCACGGAACCCTTGAATACAAAACTATTTTTGTTTGCGGGTTAACATTATTTGTACTGACTTTTATATTAAATATATTTAGTTTTAAACTCAAACGGCGTTTCCAGGAAGTTTATCAATAAGACCAAAATTATGTCGATTAAATCAACACGAATATTAAACAAATTTTTCAATGTCATCGGATTATTAACAACTTTATTTGGTGTTATCATCCTATCTATCCTCGTCATCGACGTTCTTCGTGATGGTTTTAGCCGCTTAAGTTGGGATTTTTTAACAAGCTTTCCGTCGAGAAAACCAGAAAAGGCTGGAATCTTTTCAGCCTGGGCCGGCACGCTTTGGATTATGTTAACGACCGCTTTAATCTCAATTCCCATCGGCGTGGGATCTGGAATTTATCTCGAAGAATACGCGAAGAAAAATAAATTTACAGATTTGATTGAAATAAATATTGCGAATTTAGCGGGCGTTCCGTCGGTTATTTATGGAATCTTAGGTCTCGGCCTATTTGTCCGCTGGATGCACCTTGATCGCAGCGTATTGGCTGGTGGATTAACATTAGCCCTTTTGATCCTGCCCATTGTCATTCTGGCGACTAGAGAAGCCTTGCGCACAGTTCCTTTTTCTATTCGCGAAGCCGCGTATGCATTAGGCGCCACCAAATGGCAGGCCGTCCGTTTTCAAGTATTACCAGCCGCCTTCGGTAATATTTTAACCGGAATTATTTTAGCTCTTTCGCGAGCCATCGGAGAAACAGCTCCATTGGTGACCTTAGGAGCATTAACCTATATACCATTTTTACCGACGAATCCGATTTCCTTTACGTCGACATTTCCCTATGTCCACGTAAGTTTGCAAGGCTTTCTTGATCCATTCACCGTCTTACCGATTCAAATTTTTAACTGGGTTTCACGCCCACAAAAAGGTTTTCTTGTTTGCGCGGCGGCTGGTATACTTGTTTTATTATTTATTACCTTAGTCTTAAATGGATTAGCTATTTTCTTAAGATACAAAAATCAGCGACGGTGGTAGTCTTATGGCTGTTATGAATGATTTTAAATCAAATAAATCTAAACAAAATTTTGTGGTTAAAAATAATCCTCCACAAGAAAAAGAACCTTCAAAGGTAGAAAATATGGAAACACAGGAAATTGTTTTTAAAATTGAACAGCTGACTGGTTCATATGGACAAAAAGATGTTTTAAAAAATATAAGTTTAACTATCGCGGCGAAATCAGTCACTGCGCTTATGGGTCCTTCCGGATGCGGGAAAAGCACCCTTCTTCGCTGCCTAAACCGCATGAATGATTTAATTCCCGCCTTTAAACCCGTCGGAAAAATTTATTATCACCAAAAAGATTTATATTCCAGTGAAATCGATGTCACCGAACTTCGACGGGAAATCGGCATGGTTTTTCAAAAGCCTAATCCATTTCCAAAAAGTATTTATGAAAATATTGCGTATGGACTGAGAATTCAAGGCATTACAAACAAATCATTTCTCGACGATGTTATTCAAGACAGCCTTAAGAAAGCAGCATTATGGGATGAAGTCAAGGATCGCCTCTCTGATTCCGGCTTCTCTTTATCCGGCGGTCAGCAACAAAGGCTTTGCATCGCGCGCGCGTTGGCCGTTAAACCAAAGGTTATTCTATTCGACGAGCCTTGTTCCGCTCTAGACCCTATAGCGACGGCAAAAATTGAAGAATTGATTGTGCAGTTAAAAGAAAAATATACCATTGTCATCGTTACCCATAATATGCAGCAAGCAGCGCGTATATCCGACACAACGGCCTTCTTAATGTTAGGTGAAATCATTGAAGTTGGAAAAACATCAGAAATATTTACGAAACCTCAACAAAAAATTACGGAAGATTACATCACCGGCCGTTTTGGTTAATACTCGATAAAAAATAAGCATTGCCTTATCTAAAATAAAGGACCCGACCATGCAAAGACATTTGGACCAAGAGTTACAAACATTAAATAACCATTTACTGAAAATGGCGACGTTAACGGAAGAAGCCATCCATAAATGTGTCGAATCTCTTAAAGTAAGGAACATTGAATTAGCTAAAGAAGTTGCCGGAAATGATCAAAAGATCGATGATCTCGAGAATAAAATTGAAGAAAGCTCCATTGAACTTCTGGCTCTATTCCAGCCTATGGCGAATGATTTACGATTTATCACGACGGGCATGCACATTAGTTCAAATTTAGAACGCATTGCCGATTTAACGGTCAATATATCCCGACGGGTGATCGAACTGGCGGATAAGCCGTTATTGAAACCTTTGGTGGATATTCCTCGCCTGGCGGAAATTGCCAAACGTATGGTCAGAACCGCCATTGAATCTTTTATCCAACGTAATGATGAATTAGCTAAGTCTGTTATCTTTTCTGATAAAGAAGCGGATGAACTACGCACCAATATTATTAAGGAATTGATTTATGAGCACATGGTCAAAGACGGAACAACCGCGCCCCGCGCTGTCCCTCTTCTTTTGGTCGCCCGCGATCTAGAACGAATTTGTGACCATGCGACAAATATTGCCGAAGATGTTATTTATATGATTGATGCGAAAATTGTGAAACATCATTTGGAAGAATTGATTTCTACGCATAAAAAAGTAAATCGTTCCGAATAAAATTGAGGGTCATTTTATTCATGAACGATTTAGTTATGATTCACTGATAAGTCGACGTAAACGTCTTAATTCCACTTCTGATTCTCTCAACGATGATAAAACAGAATCATCATCATATCGATGTGTGTTTTCGATAAGATCTAATAAATTATGTAAATTTATTATTCGAGTTCTTATGCTGCTGGCAACTTGATCGATATTTGGACTAATGGCCAATTCAAATCTATTCATTTTTCCCTCCTTTCTTTATTAATCTATTATTATTAAATTATGTGTGGATTTTATGACATTCCGATTAATTTCCTGTGAATTCTTAATTCGCGGGTAAAGTAAAGCAGAATGTGGACCCAACACCCAATTGACTTGTTACATAAACCTCACCTTTATGCGCCTGGATGATATGTTTGACAATCGAAAGTCCTAGACCAGTCCCTCCGACTTCACGCGAATGCGCTTTATCAACCCGATAAAATCGTTCAAAAACGCGCGGCAAATCCTCGTCGGGAATACCAATACCCGTGTCGGATACCCTTACTTCAATTCCATTACCTTTATTCGCCGCCGAAATAGTAATCGTTCCATTTTCTCTATTATATTTAATCGCATTTTCAATCAAATTAAGAAAAACTTGAGCGATACTGGTGGCATCAAAGTTAACATGGCCGAGATTCTCAGGAATTTCATTTTTAAGAATAATTTTTTTCTGTTCCAGTTGTTTGCGAAGGTCTTTGGCTACCTGATTGACCAGTTCATAAATATTTTGCTCTTTAAAACTGAATTCCATTTTACCGGATTCGATACGGGATAAATCAAGGACATCCTCGACGAGCTTCGCTAAACGCTCTGATTCAGAATAAATGATTTTGATAAAATCTTCCGCATTGGCTTTATCATTTAAAGCCCCCTCGAGAAGCGTTTCGGCATAACCTTTTATATTTGTAATCGGGGTGCGCAGTTCATGGGAGACATTCGCCACAAAATCTTTTCGAACTAACTCAAGCCGTCTTAATTCTGTAATATCATGAAAGACCAAAATGGCTCCGTCGACAGACCCATTAAATGTGACGGGCGTTGCGTGGACAATAAAATGTTTTTCCTGGGGGAATAAAACCGTTAATTCACGGGATAAATAACCTGCATTTTTTTGCGTCACTTGACTCGCAATGTCTTGTATATCCGCATTACGGATCACCTCGATCGGCTTTTTCCCAATAATTTCATCCATAACTTGAAATAAATTCCTTAACGCTTGATTCATTAAAATCATTTTCCCGTGTTTGTCGACGACCATGACCCCATCAAACATGCTCAGCAAAACAGCTTCTAAACGAAGCCGGTTGCTTACCACCTCATCTATTCTTTCTTTGATTTGCTTGGACATAAAATTGATGGAATTGGATAAATCACCAAATTCGTCGTCGGTATAAATGCCGATTGTTCTGGAAAAATCGCCGGCCGCGATACTCTTAGCCAGTAATGAAACTTCTTTAATCGGTTTAAATACAACGCAGGAAGCAAAAAATCCGAGGACAAGCGACAAGCAAATACCGATAGCCAATGAAACAAAAAATAATTTGGTGAGACTGTTTAACGGCTGATTAGTCGCGGTCAACGCGACTGTTAATTTCAGATAAGCAAATATGCCCACTAGAATCGTGGCCACAATAAGAGAAATGATCAATGTAATTTTGTATTGGATATTAACGCGCAAAACGATTACTCCTGTTCATAAAAGCGATACCCGTATCCGCGAACCGTTTCAATATATTTGCCGTAACGGCCGAGTTTTTGTCTTAATCGTTTTACGTGTGTGTCCACCGTGCGGGTCGTCACATCCGCTTCAATGCCCCAGACATCGCTTAACAATTGTTCGCGGCTTTGAACGCGTCCCATACGATTTAACAACATGACTAAGAGATCAAATTCCATGGCCGTTAATTGAACTTCTTTTGAGTTAACAGATACTTTATGACGAGGAATATCAATTTTTAATTGATCAAAACTGAGCACATCTTTAAGCTTGCCATCCTTTTTAATGACTGATCTTTTAAGAATGGCTTTTACCCGAAGGACCAATTCGCGCGGACTAAATGGTTTGGCAATATAATCGTCGGCCCCTAATTCCAGGCCTACAATACGGTCAATTTCTTCTCCTCGAGCTGTTAATAAAATGATCGGGATATGAGAATAGGAATCATCTTGCCGAATGATTCGGCACACTTCAAACCCATCCATTTTTGGCAACATGACGTCGAGAATGATTAAATTAATTTCTTCTTTGTCGAGAACAGTAAAACCCTCTTCACCGGTGACAACCGCGTGACAGCTATAGCCGGCTTTTTCTAAATTATATTTAACCAGCTTCGATATATTCTTATCGTCTTCAACAATTAATATATTTTCATTAGACATACTTAATTAATTGCTCCTAAAAATTTATTTTGTTATAAAAAATAATATCATGCCTACCTTATAAAGCACAACATATAAAGCATATACGGCGCATGTATACATCATGTGAATAGTGTGTGAAGTTTGCGTTACATTTTCTCGTCGAATAACATGAACTGTTTACTAGGCTTCCGAAAGGACGCAGTCGACAAACCGATGGATGGCCGGTCTAATTTATAACGCTTACTGTAAACTTTGAATATGGAATGAATTTGTTCGGCATAAATTCCCGTACCGCTCATTCGTGTATGGAAGTCGGGATCATTAAGCTTCCCTGATCGAACCGACTTAATCCTATTAAGGACTTTCTGTTTTTTATCCGGAAAATGACTTTCCAGCCATTGCTCAAATAATATTTTCACAGCGAACGGCAACCTAAGCACAACAAAATGAGATGTGGTTGCTCCGGCATCTGCAGCCGCCTTAAGAATTGCGGGAAGCTCTTCATCGGTTAATCCGGGAATGACCGGCCCAATAATTACTCCAACGGGTATGCCTGCCTGACTTAATGCTTTAATCGCTTTCAGTCGATCAGACGGACAGGACGCTCTCGGTTCCATTTTAGATGCCAGAGTGGAATCTAAAGATGTCACCGATATAAAAACTTTAACCGCATTGTAATCGCTTAAAATTTTAAGTAAATCAATATCTCTTTCAATTAATCGATTTTTGGTAATCATGATCACGGGATTTCGAAATTCGGCGAAGACCTCAAGACATTGCCGCGTAACATTTAATTTGCGTTCAACCGGCTGATAAACATCTGTATTCCCGGAAAATGCAATGGGCTGCGGTTTATATTTGGAAGACAAAAGCTCTTTGCGCAGAATGTCCGCCGCATTCAGTTTCACAAGAATTCTTGTCTCAAAATCCAATCCGCTGGAAAATCCTAAATATTCATGCGACGGCCGGGCAAAACAATAAATACAGCCATGCTCACAACCACGATAAGGGTTAATGCCTGCACTAAAACCAACATCCGGGCTGTCATTATAGGTAATCAGTGTCTTGGTTGTATCATGTAAATATATTGTCTTTGGTTTTGATCGTTCGAGAGGATCGAACTCTTCATCCGGTTCAACATGAATCGTCTCAAACCGATTATCCGGATTCGTTAAGGCTCCGCGACCTTTCCAATGGTGTGGCATATTCATATGAGAATATTACCACACACATGTGCGCATTTCAAACATACTTTTAAAAAGCTGTCTTTAATGACAAAAAAACCCCCGATATTTTCGGGGGTTTTTTATTTTCGAATACTTTACCAATCAAACTAAGCTAATTTTTTTCGTAACAATATGCCAACTAGACCAGATGATAATAAAAGAAGTGATGCTGGTTCAGGAGTTGAAGGACATGCGTTCGGGAAACAAGGATCTGGGGGCACGATGATTCTATCACCTTCATTTATCGTTCCTACGGAAACTGTTTGCGTGGCCGATTCAGGCATGGCTGAATTTTCATCACCAGATACGATAAACGCTTCACTCTTCGACGCATTAATGGCAAATGTCAGGATTGTGATGGCTAGAATGCTCATTAATTTCTTAATCATTTTAATTTCCTCTTGTTGTCTTTAAGTAGTACGAATTGAAATTTAGTGGAAGTATAGATAACGAATCATAAAATGTCAATATGACACACTAGGACAAACACTAAATAAACTTAAACCGCAAACTGCCTAGCTAAATTAAGCCCATTTTTTTCGTAATAGCGCGGCGACTAGTCCCGAAGAAAGCAGTAGAGCGGAAGCCGGTTCAGGGACTGTGCAACCAGCACCATGCGAAGGATCACAACCACCGCCGGAACCTTCATCATTAGCAAATACAACTGGACGATCAATTGTAACGATTCGTACATCGTTGGTATCCGTTGCCGTCAGTACGGATCCCGCAGTTTCTTCACCTGACACCATAAATGCCTCACTCTTTGAAGTCGCGGCAAATAGCATCACCAACGTAAATACCAGTAAGCTTAATATCATTTTGTTCATTTACTTCCCTCTCAATAAAAGTCATACAAATACACAAGGTGTAGGCGAAGTATAATTCCTGAACATTTAAATGTCAATAAGACATACCAGGACAGAATTGGTCATCTAATAAGTGTTGTTAGCCGGATGATTCTTTTTGAAATTCGGTGCCTGATAAAAATTGAGAAGGATAAATGGACGGATGTGCAACTGAACTTTGAATGGAGCTCGTCAGCGAGCAAGATCAGCTTTTAATCCAAGCCACCAACAGGTACCAATGAGTATCGGTCCCGCCAATCATGCCTGGCGGCAAATGATTAACGGTCTCAGGAACTTGGTATATCGACGGGAGGATTTATCCAAATTGTCAACTATAGTTGCCCGGCAAGGAATTTGGCGATGCGATCTTTGAGGTCACTTTCAAGCGGTTCGGTCATGAGCATTGATTTCTTAAAATCTGGTTCAAACAGTTCGGAAATGGCCCGTTGAACCGTTTCAGGATCCGACGTGGCGATATTAAATTCCAAATTATCAACAAAGCTCAACTTATCGAAATTCGCCGAGCCGCTGCAAAACCAGCCGTCGTATACAGCGGCTTTAATGTGGCTCATACGCGGATAAAAATAAACTTTAATACCATTTTCAAACATGAGATTAGCTATAACAATATTGTTTTTATTCATAATCTCATGATTACCGTTGACGGGAAGAATAACTCTGACATCCACTCCTCTTCGACGAGCCTCAAGTAATCCGTTGATAATATTGTTGTCCGAAAAATACGCGTTTGAAATATAAATATATTTTTTGGCCTGCTTGATCGCCGCCATTTGAGCATTAAATATTTGAGGATCATCCGCGCGTGTATAAAGTGGACGAATGGGAATACCCCCCGTGGACATTTCCGGATTCGGTCGACGATATTTAATGCGCTGAACCAAATAAGAAATATCTCCAAGCCTATCCGCGTGCGCCCAGGCAATATCAAATTCATGCAAAATTTCCAAGATAATCGGTCCTCGCAGTTCCATCATCAAGTCGTGCCAATCGTAACGGTATTCCCGGCCGATGTTCATCCCGCCGGTGTAGCATATTTTCTCGTCGATAATAATCGTCTTCGTATGATCCGCTTTAAACCACGCGTTCGGCCTCACCCGGACGTTAATATCTGATCCCTTCGATAAATATTTGACAATCGAAGCTGGCGGCGTAAATCCCGACGGTAAATTCGCAGGTGTGGCTCCTTGCCCCATAATGGTACCGATTCCGTCGAGCAGAATACGCACGGACATTTTTTTCTCTTTGGATTTTAATTTCAAAAGATTAGCGATTTCAATAGCATAATCATCATTATCAAAAATAAATGTGCGTAAATCAATCGACCGATGTGCGGATCTCAACTCTTTCTCGAACTCGGGAAAGAATTGATCCCCTCCGATCAAAAATCGAATCGTTCCGCTAGAGCGGGTATTTCCGAGGAGATTATCTAATTCTTTTTCAAAATCATCGAGATTCATTCCCAGACCGTCATTTAAAGCAGGAATAGGCTCCGACGAGAAAATCTGCGGAATCCATTTTTGAGGTTTGATGCTGTGCACGGCCGAACCTTTAACCCAGGAATATAACCTAAAGGCAGAAGAAAACGGCCGCGTCGCCACTCCGATAACTTGGCCTTCGAGGATAATTTGGTCCGCTGAGTTTAACCGGTCAGAGACGGGTATCAAATAACGGGATTGATCAGAATGAATTGTTCGCAAACTAACCGCCATCGCGTTCAAAATATCGACGTACAGAAAGGTTTGCTGGTCGTCGTACGAAGATTGCACCGTGAGCAGTACCGTTTCCGCACGTAGATCGTTCTTTTTTAAATACTTTTCCAGCGTACTAATAATCAGCCGAGTAAATTCCGTCTGGTTATAGGTTTTCTCAATGGTCACCTCGAGAGGCTTATCTTTATATTCTACAATTTGAATATCGCCCTGAAAATCGTGATAATAAACAAGTTCATTAAAATCATATTTAACCAATGAACCTACAAAAGCAATCTCCGGCGCAACCGCCTTATTTAATTCATTTTGAAAATCTTCCCAATGATTTTCAGCTAATACTACCGTCGATGGCAATTGAGCGGCTTCTTTTTTCCAGCTCGCTTCGTCGATGAATTCAAGGTTCAACACAACGTTCTTATCGAGGCTGATTTTAAGTAAAGCATTTTTTCCCCATTTGGCTTTAGCAAAAAAAATCTGGCTTTGATCACTGTCTTTTAGAAAAGATCTAAACTTTATCAAGACCTGTTCATCATTACTGCGGGCTTCGATCACATCGATTCGGGCAGACTGATTAACCCATACATACGCGGAATCGGTCAGTGAATCCTTTTGAAAATAATCGGATACAGAACACCCGCCAAGAAGAAACATTAAGATCAAAATGCGGCAAGGCAAAACGCAAAATTTTTTTAATAGCATAAAATCATTCCCTTTTAAAAACAGAGTTGCAGATAATTTTAGTAGTATAACAAAATAAAAAGGGATCAGCCTTTTCTTTCTCAAATATTTGAGAGAAAAAGCCGATCCCTTTTTACCAAGCACTGTTGTTCAATCAAAGCTGAGTCGACCGACTTGAGATTCCTAAACGACGCAATTTTCTAATAGGTTAAGTATGCAATATATTTGGTAATCGTCAAGGTCCAGAATGGGAAGGACTGTGACAGGGCAGGACAGAAAAAAGGCCTTGAAGATAACTTATTATCTACCAAGGCCTTTGGAGCATTCAAGCGGTATTATTTTGATTCGTATTTAACTAATTGTTGGGCAACATGCCAATCATATTCTTTGGTACCTTCTACACATCCTTTTTGCACGTACAAATCATAAGCTTTTTGAGCGATCAGCTGCTTGGTCTCTTCATCTTCCAAATCAATGCTATAATTTTTTTTCGAATTTGATTTTTCACCTTCAAGCCGAACAAGTTTATCGGCTAATTCCCAATCGTATTTATCTAGACCATGACTATAGCCTCTTAACTGAAATAATTCATAAGCCTTCTCGGCGATTCTTTGTTGTACATCAACGCTATCAACTGTCTTCGATTCTAAAGCGACATTGATTCGGGATGAAGATGAAGCGACCGAAGTTTTAGGGGCACCCGAAGTTTTGGTAGAAGTATGTGTAGCCACAGCTTGTCTAATCGTCCTCGTTGTTTCCTTTTGAGGTAAAAGCGATTTTGCTCTTCGTAATTTATTTCTCGGCGTGCTTGGTTCTTGTAATGACATATCCGCTCTCCCGTTCGTGTTCATCATTCCCTTTAAGAAGGAATGACCTCTAATTTTTAAGACGCAATCTTAGATTGTTTCAAATTATTCGAGTCTGAACCCGGGTTGCATAAATGATGTGAACAATAATATTTTCCGCAATCTATATCTATAAATATATTATTTTCTTTTTCTAATTGTTCCAGTAAAACCGTATTTAATTTTCCTTGCATCAAATCATTGTAAAGACGGGTGAAAGCTCCTAAATGCGCATTGATTCTCTCGACGGCGTAATTAACCATTGTGCCGGTTTTCATAATAAAAGGCCAGTCGCTGGATTCAGCTAATAGAAGTTCACGAGCAGCTTGATTTAACGCGCGCGTGATCCATTGTTCTGAAGAATCCAAATAAGCGCCTCCATACTTATCCGCTAACTCCTGCATACAGCGAGACGCGTGGTGCAGATGGCGATAAACCCAATCATTAGTATCATTCAGCCAATAGGCATTATATCCTTGTGCTCCCCACGTTGATTCCGCCGGAACAGCCATTTGACTGACACGATACTCGTCGAGATAATCACTCGGCGTGATCATTTCAATCGTACTTTGATCGTATGCAATTTTGCGGACCAAAAAATCTATAAACATAGGTCCTTCGTACCACCAATGGCCGTACAATTCCGCGTCATAAGGGGCAACAATAATCGGCTTTCGATCCATCACCGTCGTGAGATACTCGATTTGTTTCATTCTATTTTCCATAAAATCTTGAGCGTGCATCGCGGCTTTTTTCTGAGCCCAATCAGGACGATATGCTTCTTTATATTCACCGCTACCGGTGATACGCCAATATTTAATTCCCGTATTCACTCGTATACCTTCGGGATGAATATAAGGTTTGATATATTCAAAATCGCGATCCCAACCAATATCCTTATAGTATTCTCGATAGTCTGGATCGCCGGGATATCCTTCTTTTGAACTCCATACTTGTTTGGACGTCTCTTCATCGCGTCCGAAAGCGGCTACTCCCGACGGACAAAGAATAGGAGCATAAACATTATATAAAGGTGCGGGGTCTGCAAAAGTAATGCCGTGCGTATCGGTAAAGAAATATTTGATTCCGGCTCTTTTCAAAATCTCGTCGACGCCAGCCGTGTATCCGCATTCGGGCAACCAAATTCCTTTTGGTAAATGACCAAATGTTTTGGCGTAAGAATCAACACCGATATTAATTTGGGCCTCGGCGGATTTAGGGTTTACATTTAAAATCGGCAATAATCCATGCGTGGCTGCGCAAGTAATAATTTCCAGAACTCCAGCGTCTTGAAATTCTTTAAACGCCTGCACCAGATCACAATGATAACGCTCGACGTAAACTTCTTTTGTTTCCCGGAATTTTCGATAATACATCAAAGCCAAGCCATGATAATGCGGTTCGTGGCCGGTATAATCTAATTCTTTTTCCGATAGTTCAATAAGTTTATCAAGATGCAGAATATATCGTTCCTGAAGAAGCGGATCTTTAAGCATCTGCACCAAAGGCGGGGTTAAAGACATGGTGATTCGAAATGGAACGCGATCATTAACAAGATGATCAAATGTATTGATCAGAGGAATATATGTTTCTGTGATCGCTTCAAACAGCCAGCGCTCTTCCAACCGATCCGGGCTATCTATATGGCGGACAAACGGCAAGTGTGCGTGAAGCATCAGACTTAAATAACCTTTAGGCATCATATTCCTCTATGAAAAATGTTCTTCCGTCGGTGTCCTTATAACGGATGTGGTAATTGCCTTTCCTAAATTCTTTTTGGGTGAATGGGCATTAAAATCCAAAGGCAAAACCCCATCTTCCAAAGTCCAATGCAATGTAAATGTTCCATTTTCATTAAGCGGGATTTTTTTCGTACCCAAATAAACTTCCGCGTCGGGTTCAGTTTTTCCTTTAACGGTCAATGTCATTTCAATGACAAAAGGAAATGTGTCCTTCACCTTTTCTTTATAAAATTCGTCGGACGAACCGCCGGCCTTTACGTTCTCTTTAGTGCGAACAGCAACGCGTCCCAGGGGTGTCTGTTCAAATTCAACATTGCCCGTCAGCAGCTTTAAATTAATTTTCTCATCTTGTTTGATGTGATCGAGATAAATCTTCATCATCGGAACACGTTTCTGATAATAAATCCGTATGTCGTCGCTGTTTAAGATCAATTTGGACTGATCGATTTGCCAATTGGTCCGCGGACTCAAACGCCCTCGTAAAGACCGATTTAACAAACGCACATTTACGTACATATTCTGCGATTCATTTGAATCGGCCAATTCTTTCCAGATCAAATCCCGACGCTGCGATACGCTTGAACGTTGGCTGCGAATAAAATTGGAACGAGCCATCGCATAAAACTGACCAGATATAGCCCTTAATCCGATTTCACAAACAAAAGTCGCGTCATCATTTCCGACGCTGATATAACGGTGATTCATATGAAGCTCATCCAAATCAAACCAGTAATTCGCATTCGTTCCGTTAAAATCAAGCATGGTCACGTCGTAAACTCTTAATGTATACGTCGCATTCTCCGCGTCTTTGCCGACTTGTTCTTTGAGTTGATTAATATCGTCACCGTTTATTTCCCAATAAGCATAAAGAACATAAGGCTCTTTTGAAAGCAATGTGACAGAGGTCTCATGATAACTTTGGGGTAAACTAGCCTTTTCAAGGCCTTCGTAGGATGAATATAAATCGATTTTTTGTTTAGGGACGCGGGATGTTTTTTTGGAAGTAGTAGTGGTTACTTTTCGGACACTTTTTTTCTCGACGGTACTTTTAGTAGCAGCCTTTTTACCCGTCGACGTATCTTTAGGAACCGAAATTTTTTTTGCGGTTATTGTTTTTTTTAACTTAGAACTGGAAGTTGCCACTCAGTAAGTCCTTTATGTTTAATTGTGATACACTTTCAAAGTTTCGTCGGCAATATGGTCCCACGAAAAGGTTGTCTCAGCGGTCAATCGGCCATTGCGCCCCATCCACTGAGCATGTTCCCGTTTTTCTAGTACTGTCCCTAAGCCCCAATTTAGAGAATCCGGCTGTGGGTTTACTTTGTATCCATTCACATCATGCCATATAATTTCCGATGGGCCTCCCTGGTTGGAAGCAACCACCGGTTTACCGGCGCTCCAAGCTTCCAAAATCACGATGCCGAATGGTTCATTCCGGCTTGGAACCACAACACAGTCAGCCGTTTTGAACAAATCTTTCAAACGCCAGCCATTCACACTGCCTAGAAAACGAGTTGATTGATAAATACCTCTTTGCCGTCCTAAATCTTCGCAAAACGAACGCATGCCGCCGTCCCCGGCAAACACAAACTTAGCATTCGGATAATGATATAAAATGTTTGGAATGCTTTCAATAAGAATATCCGGCCCTTTTTGATACACCATTCGTCCCACAAAAAGGATAACAGGATCATCCGCACCAATACCGTAAAGTTTACGCACCGCCAAGGCATCAATCCACCCGTCAAACTGATTCACATTAACCCCATTGTAAACTACATTAAGTTTATCATCTGGAGAGCTATAAAGCCATTTTAGTTCTTCCTTCAATGTCTTAGAAACAGCGATCACTTTATTGGCATGATAAATTCCGCTCCATTCTAAATGCGAAACTTCATTGGAATGCATGCCTCCGAAATTATTTCCGCAGCGGCCATATTCCGTCGAGTGCATGGTAAAAATAGTTTTATAATTTCTTATTTGTTTTAACCAAATAATGACATTGGCGGCCAACCAGTCGTGAGAATGAACAATATCAAAGGCACCGCTATTTCTTTCCGTCGTCAAGAAATTCTCTAAAAAAGCACGGCACATATTTTCTACGTCATCTTTAAAATGATGATGCGCCTCATATGAACAGCGGTGATAACAAACTCCACTAATCCACTCTTCTCGGGCCTGCCCTTTATCGATGCGGGTGAATACGTGAACCTCATGACCTTTTTTTACTAAAGCAGCGGAGAGATCGCTGACGTGAACGGCAATACCACCCACGGCGATAGAATGAAGTGATTCCCAAGAAAAGAAAGCGATTTTCATAATTCAATACTTAATTTAATAATTAAAGTGCTCGCTATTGAAATGCTTTTACCAGAACAGGTTATATCTTGAAAAAACTTCTTTCAAGGAAACAAATTATAACATAACTCCTAAATTGAAGTAAACAATTTATTCATATCTCTTTAATTATCAGGGAATTATCTATTTTTCCATAGATACGTCTTCAATAGGCTGCTGTTCACCAATGCATGAACATTTTGGACCGGAGAGAATATTCCATTTAAAATCATGCCCGGCATAACCTTGTGCGGCACACTCTTGCATACATTGGTTGGCCTTCGCTTCGGACTCATTATTCTTTTTGAAAGCAAAAAGCAGTAGATATCCGACTATAGGCATTATGATAATGAATAGAATCATTGTGCGCGTTGAATTATTATTTTCAGTCATAATGATGTCCTCTAAAAGGTTGATTTTCTCTAAATAGCTTTCATAAATAATATATAGTATTAATCAAATATGACCGTCTTGTTGTTATAACAGAGAACCTTGCGCTCAATATGCCAGCGCACTGCTCGGTTCAAAACCATTCGCTCCAAATCACTTCCCTTTCGTTTGAGTTCGTCTAATGAGTCTCGATGACTGATTCGCACCGTATCTTGTTCAATGATCGGACCTTCGTCCAAATGTTCGGTGACATAATGGCTCGTCGCGCCGATAATCTTGACTCCCTTTTTATACGCTCGGGCATACGGGTTGGGCCCCGGAAACGCCGGCAAGAAAGAATGATGAATATTGATCATCTGATTGGAGTATTGTTTAACAAAGTCCGGCGAGAGTATTTGATGATAGCGCGCCAAAATGACGAGATCAATTTTATGTTTTGACAATATATCCAATTGTTTTTTTTCTTGCTTCGATTTAGTTTTTTCTGTCATTGGTGTTTCAACATATTCAATTCCAAAATTTTCCGACATTTGCCTGGCATCGGGATGATTACTAATAATGACCGGAATAACACATTGCAACTCACCTGTTTTATAGCGGTATAACAAATCATATAGACAATGCAAATGCTGTGAAACAAACACGGCTGTTCTTACCCGTTCATCGGAAAAATACAGCGCCCAATTCATTTTGAATTTCTTGGCAACCGGAAGAAAAGCTTTATTAATTTGGTCTTTTTTTAGAGAAAATCCGTCGAGCGACCATTGAATGCGCATAAAAAATGTGTTCGATTGTTCGTCGATGTGCTGATCAGCATGGATGATATTCCCTTTATGTTTAAAGACAAAATCGGATACCGTGGCGGTTATTCCCCGCTGATCTTTGGAAGAGATCAATAATATAGCGTCATTCACAAAATCATTCCTTTCATTTTTTAGTCAACATTCTTGTTTTTTAGATTTCTCATCATAAAATAAAATCATGGGCCAATACAAAAATATAACTGACGAACAATTAATTGAATTTTCCGGAGAACATTTGTTTTACGAGATCAAGATGTTATACGGAATTGTTGATCTGTTGAGCCAGGAAAAAAAGGTGTCTGATTTCTATATTTATAACGCGCTTTTAGAAGCGGCCGTCATTCACACGCAGATAATCATTGATTTTTTTTATATGCCGCAAATGAAAGCCGACGACGCCAAGGCCATTCATTATATAAAAGATGTAAAACGATGGAAATCCGCCTTACCGTCCTACGACCGTTATTTTCGAAAGTTCAATCGGCGTCGATCCAGAGAGGTAGTGCACTTAAGTTACAGCCGATTGGATATAAAAGGGGAAGATAAACCTTGGTATTTGTTAAAAACAACAACCCATATAAAACGTGTCGTCAATAAATTTCTCGAACACGCTGACAAAGAGCGGCTTCACCCCAAAATGTTTGAATTTAAAACTGCAATTTAAAAGATATAATGGATAGACTTATTTTTGATCAGTGAAAAGTTTATTGATAGCGTCGATCAATAAATGATAATCCTGCGTCTTGACCACAAAGTCATTTGCCCCGGCGTTTTGCGCATCGACGGAATAGCTGGGTTGATAACTGGAACTAATTAAAATTATTTTGGATTGAACGTCTTTCATATCTTTGATTTTCTTACAGGCATCAAAACCATTCATGTCTTTTAGATAAGCACCCAGAACAACCACGTCGGGCTTTTCCTTCTGGATAAGAGGCAATCCCTCTTTGATTGTCTCGGAAAATAAAACTTCTCCCTTGTATGTCTTACTTAAAGCATTCCCCATCAACTTTATCTCATTGATATTCTGGTCGAGAATGACAAAATTTAATTTTTTGCTTTTGGAATTAAGCGCCTCTTTCAACTTTTGGCAATGTTGATAATTCGCGTTTTCACTAGCGGTTTCGTAACTAATCAAATCTTCCTTATATAAATTTGCTAAGCAAACTTCCAACGAATACATACCTTCCGTCTCACCAGCGTCGAGCAATCCACGGATTTCCTTAAAATCATTGCGTCGGATTAAGTTTTGCACCGCCATGGTTCCCAGCATAATTTCCGTCGCCAAAATGCGGCGGTTTTCATTTTTAAGGGGAAGTAAAGTCTGGTAAATGACAGCGACGAGATTCGACGCCAATTGCGCTAGAACCTCCTCGCGAAAACCCATCGGAAAAACGGAAACAATACGATTAAGTGTACCGATAGAATCTGAGGCATGGACTGTCGTAATGACCAAATGGCCGGTTTCCGCCGTGGTCAAGGCTATACGCATCGACTCCAAATCTCTTAACTCGCCGATACACACCACGTCCGGATCCTGCCGTAAAGCGTATTTCAATGCATTGGTAAAGCTTTCCGTGTCTTTACCGACTTCTCTTTGGATGAAATAACTTTGTTTAGATTTATGATGATATTCAATCGGGTCTTCGATGGTGACGATTTTACTTTTTCGTTCCTGATTGATCATGTCCAAAATACAATTCATCGTCGTACTTTTCCCGCTGCCCGCTGTTCCTGACAATATAATGATGCCTTTTCGGGTTTGCGCCAATTTCTTAACAATCGGATGTAAATTTAATTCTTGATAAGGCCGAATAAAAGCTGGCGTAATACGAATGGCCGCCGCGACATTCCCTTCGCTGTAATGCAGATTAATCCGTAATTGATATTTTTCCTGAAACGAATACGAGAAATCCAATTCTTTGATTCTAAGAAAAGCCTCTTTTTGCTCGTGGGATAGCATGCTCATAAGAAGCTTTTCTAATCGCGCGGGCGTGTACTGTTCACCCTCCATTTGTGTCAAATCTCCATGGATTCTGAAAATAGGAGCTTGGTGGGCGATCAAATGAACGTCGGAGGCTTCCCTTTCGGTCGCGTATTCTAGAATGGAAGAAATATCAGATATATTCATTATTTCAAATACTCACAAGATTTTTTGATGACTCTGTGCAGAAGGTAAAAAATTTAACGGGAAACGAAACTAATCATCTTGTTCGTCGCCGCCACCCAAATGATAGGATTCCAATAAGAATGCCAATGCCTTGCAGGCATCAACCGTCGTGAAAATTCCGACAAGCTGATCATCTTTGACGATGATCGCACTTCCATAATGGTGCTTAGCCATTTCTTTGGCGACCTCATCCAGCGTAGTGTTGGGATCCACCGAATACGGTTTTTCGTGATACAGATATTTAACTTGAAGGGTTAAGGGCGAGGCTTTAACACTATTGGCAGATTTTAAATCCCGGTCGGAAACCATTCCTACAACTTTATTATTGGTTACCACCGGCAAATGCCGAATGTTATATTTTTTCATGATTTTATCAGCCTCAGCAATGGATGTCTGCTCCGTGATGGTGTACGGCTGTTTCGTCATAAAATCCTTAACTCTAGGAATCATCCTCATTCCTTGCCCTCCTGAATATGGTTACAATCACTAAAAAATGATTGTATTAAGTATAAGATTAATTTACCCAATATTCAACTGTCTATTCTCTGTATTTTTAACGTTTTCGGCCCGACCAATATCCGACGATAAAACCAATGGTAAGCAGTATAACGAAGAAAATGATTCCCGACATGGTCACCTTCCAAAAAAGAATATGAAATGAAACGATTCGAGTATTTTGCAAAAGAATGATTACGCCTATAACGGCTAAAATGCTGACAACTAAAGGTTTAGACTTCAAAATGGCTTCCTTAAGGACTTTTTCGCGGGTTCTTGCGTTTAATAATTTTTTGATGATTAAGCTGTTTGACGAGGAAATACCAGGTCAAAAATCCCAATGCAATCATGGCGATAAAAAATAAACCATAAGCCAGCTCCCAGTTCATCACATTTTCTGTAATGCGCGTGTACTCCGACATACCTCCTACACCGGCGATGAGGTTAAGGGGCAGAAATACCACGTTGATCAGGGTCAAATTCTTAAGAAAAATATTCATGTTGTTATTTATAATATTTCCCCGCGCGTCCATGAGTCCAGAAAGAACATCTGAATAAATCTGTGTTTGTTTACTACATTGTTGGTGTTCGATCATAATATCGTCGAGCATTTCCTGTTCTTCTTTCGAAAATCCCACTCGTTCGACGTTATTTCTTAGTTTTACCAGCGCCGAGGCATTGGCTTCAAGCGCGTTGAGGTAATAAATTAAACTTTCGTTTAAATTAAACATTTGCAACAAATATAGATTCTCCATCGACATATTCAATTTGGACTGAAGCTCAGCATTGATTAATCGAATGCCTTTGAGGTGGCCCAAAAAATGATGAATCGTCTGCAGCAAAAATCGTAGAACGAAGCTATTCAATGACGTAACACCATGAAACTCTTTTGAAGAAAACGGAATAGTACTTTCGCCTAAAACCAAAGTTACTTTTTCCTTATTGAGGAAAATCCCCAGCGACGAGACTTCGAAAGACATTTGTTCTTTAAACGCGAACGTGTTCGGACGTTTCCAAATGATCGAAAGGTAATGACTTAAGAATTCGACGCGAGAAATTTCATCCGGGTCAAGAGCTGATTCAACGGTATGCTGGTCGATCTTTAAAGTTTCGATTAATTCTTTTTTTTCAGCTTCATTAGGCAGGGCATAAACGACGATTTTTCCGGCCTCTTCATTACTGAGGACAACACAGCCATCCTTGATTTCAAAAAAACTTTTCATTGAAAGATCCTTTAGATTTGTTTAATGGTTAAATAAATATTTAGCTCGCGCCAAAGCCTCGTCCATATCCTTGCAGATATTTTCCTCTCCTATCTTTTCATTCAGTCGGTATTTCTTCAACACGTCGAGCGGTTGTGATTTTATACCTGAAAGGACAATTCCGCCATTTTTCTTCTTTATCTTATCAACAATGTCTTCAAAGGCCCGCAAACCGGTCGCGTCAATAATCGGGACATGGTCCATTTTCAGAATCAAAACCTTCTTGCCTTCCTGGATCTCTTTAAGAACAGTTGTAAATTTACTCGCTGCGCCGAAAAAGAACGGACCATTAATTTCAAAGATAGCCACATCTGCTGGAATATCCACGGCCATATTATCTTTTGATTCTTCGGGATCTCCCATTCCAATATTCAAGGAAATGTGTTCAATGTCCGTAATCTCAACCATACGCTTCATAAATAAAAAAGCGGCCAAGACAACCCCAACCTGTATGGCCACCGTTAGGTCAACAAAAACAGTCAGCAAAAATGTTGTTAATAGCACGAGAATATCACTCAGGGGAGTTTTAAAAAGTTTAACAAACATTCTCCACTCGCTCATATTGTAGGCAACAATGATCAATATGGCTGCCAGCGTCGGAATCGGTATTAATGCCGCCCATTTCCCGAACATAAGAAGAATAAATAGTAACGTGATGGCATGGACTAGTCCGGCGACGGGGCTGCGTCCGCCGTTTTTGATGTTGGTCGCCGTGCGCGCGATAGCACCCGTCGCGGGAATACCGCCGAACAGCGCCGACCCGATATTCGCCGCGCCTTGGGCGATCAATTCCATATTCGATCGATGCCGGAAACCCGTCATCCCATCAGCCACCACCGCTGATAATAAAGATTCAAGCCCTGCCAATAACGCAATCGTCGACGCCGGCATAATCAGCGCTTTAATCATAGGCCAATCAAACACTGGAATATGCACCGGCGGTAAAGTGCTGGGAATATCACCAAAACGCATATAAATCGTTTCTACCGGAAAATGAAAAACGGCCACTAATACGGTTGTTACGACAATGGCCACAATTGACCCAGGAATTTTTTTAAATAAATGGGGCGTAAGAAGAATGATACCGATGGTTATAACTCCAATCAAGACCGACCAAAAATTAACGATATCAAGATGGGTCCATATGGCATAAATTTTATGGATAAATTCTGGCGATGAATCGGCGAGTGTTATTCCTAAAAAATTCTGCAATTGGGCGGTAAATATAATCACAGCAATACCGCTCGTGAATCCGACGGTGATAGGGTACGGGATAAATTCGATTAGACGGCCAAATCTTGCTAATCCCATGATGATCAATATGACTCCAGCCATCAATGTAGCGACTACCAAACCATCATAACCGTATTTCTGAACAATACCATAGACAATGACAACAAAAGCGCCAGTCGGACCGCCAATCTGGACCCGGCTTCCGCTCAGGAGAGAAATAATAAACCCGGCGACAATAGCTGTATATAAGCCCTGCTCTGGTTTAACGCCGGAGGCAATCGCAAAGGCGATGGATAATGGCAGGGCAACAATCCCGACGACAATCCCGGCTAAACCATCCCGTACAAAATCGGAAAATGTATACTTTTCCTTGAATAAAGTGAAGAATTTCGGCAGCAATATTTCCATAATTTTTTTATTTTACCATAACATCAAATATTATATAAGGCTGGAATGGAATATTTTGCCATCCCTCGACAAATCATTTTGTCCAGCTTCCCGCAAAATATTAACTTTTCTGATTTTTAAATTTAGGTCCTAAAAGAGAGACAACAGACATGGCGTCATACAATGCATCTGGTAAGGCTTGCAGCCTGGCTTCCGATCCCGAGGCGACTTGCTGGATTTTCATCCGATAATCATTAGCGGAAGGAATTGAAAGGTCTTTGTTGATGGCATAAGATAACTCAACATATTTCATGCCCAAAAGCCCTTTAAGTGGATTGCAGAGAACCCATTGTTTATTTCCAAACTTATTTTTTTTTGCGGCATAACCAAACAATCGGCACATTAATGGGCGCAAATGATAAATCCGGCAGCGTCCCTGTCCGGGGCCAGCCAAAGATTTCTGATAGAACACACATCGGCCTTCCGACGGAAGTTTCTTTAATTTCCTCAGCCATAAGTCCCGTTTAGGCCGGTTCCACAGAACCAATGCTAACGGCAGTAATTCGATGGTCGACGTTTCTAAATAAACATTCTCGCAACATTTACCACAACCTTTGATACACGAAACTTTTGATTTTTTACGAAAAGTCCGCACTTCACCGTCGAGTTTTTCATAATGCCATGCGATGTGGATAATTTTCTTTAACCGTTTCCAACCCAAACCGCGGGCGGTCCAGACAAGTTTTAGATTATGTAATACACTTTGCCACATTTTATTTTCCTTTTACTAACCAAATATAACAAACTGCACCGAATTGTCAACGTTTGCACATTTTGAAAAACAAAAAAAAGCAGACACCAGAATATAAGTGTCTGCCTTTTTTATAAGGGTGATCGCTCTAACCTCAAGTTTTTTTGGGAATTGTTATTATAAGCTTACCTCCTTCTTGTTTGGTTTGTACTTTTGCGGTATCCGCGTCGACTGGAAGAGGAAGTGTTCTTAAAAATGAACCGTACGTGCGGGAGCTGTAATAGCCATTTTGAGACTTATCTTCTGATTGGGCGGTTTGTTGGCCAGATATGGTGACGGACTGCTGGTCGATTTGGATATCAATTTTATCTTTGTCATAATCTTTAATGTCAAGGCTGATCAAATAATGGTCCTTTTCATCTTCAATGACAAAATCTTCATCATAAGACATTTGACTATTCAGTAAACCATTGCGTCCGGAAAACCCAGGCTGAGAAAAAGACTGCTGAAACATCCGATTCATTTCCTGCTGCATACGGGACATCTCTTCTAGCGGATCCCAGCGGTCTTGCCGAATTTGCGCTGGCGTCGTCAATGAATTCTGCGATGATTCCAATTCATCAACGCGTTTTTGAAGCGCTTCAATCTGCTCTTTTAAAGCGCTGACACTTTCTTCTGCCGTCGTCACTCCTGGAAAAGAATTCATTCCTGTTAGAATGACAGCAGATGTTAACATGATTAATCCTGTTTTTTTCATCGTCATCACTCCTTTCTCCTTCAATTAATTCCAGTGGGCCCGGTCTTGGCCAATAACATCCCGTACTTTATCCAATAATTTTTTATTGCCTTCAGATTTGTCAAAATAATCATCCGCCTTGGGCATAATACTTCTTTGATCGTCGATCGAATAAACGCTGGAAACAATCAATTTGGTTCCGGGATGAAAACACTGGATGATTTCGTATAAAATATCACCACTAAATTCACCCATATTGATATCCAGCAACACCAAATTAACTTGGATTATTTTCAAAAACCGACGGGCATCATTAATATTCGACGCTGTTATAACCGTATAGCCTTCTTGCTCAAAAAGCAGGCGGTACATTTTCCTAATCCGTTCTTCGTCGTCAACGATCATTATGGTTGGCATAAAAATCTCCCATTGAATTGTTGATTCTTTTATAACATTTCTTCTATTAAAAGAAGATTAATTGAAGATTAAAACTTTCTAATTATTAGGAAGCTTGCTTAGATGGGAGGGGAAGGATAATAACGAAGGTTGTGCCTACGCCTAGTTGACTCTGCACGGTGATATTTCCGCCATGAGCTTTCGCAATGGATGACGCTATGCTTAAACCTAAACCCGTTCCGGGATCCGATTTATCATCATCTTTATGAACACGAAAGAATTTCTCAAATACTAACTTCAAATTTTCCTCTGATATTCCATCGCCGGTATCCGTTACATCTACGAGAAATCTTTTATCCTGAATTTTTGCATTCAGCGCAATTGTTTTCCCGGGAGGCGTGAACTTGATGGCATTATGAATAATATTATGAAACAGTCGCCGCAGGTGAACCTTGTCAGCCTTAATGATGACTTTATCCGTAGGTAAACTAAGATCAACGGCAATATTCTTTTGTTCCGCCAAAATTCTACTTTGTTCATGAATTTCTGTTAGAAAATCTGCCATATTCAACTCTTCGAAAACGAATACTTCAGGCTTATAATCCAGTCTTGCTAGCAGTAATAAATCTTTAATCACCTTTATGAGGCGATCCGTTTCTTCTAGACATCCCTGTAAAACCTGCCGGTACTGACTAGTATCTCTCTCCCCGTCGAGCGCTAATTCAATTTCACCGCGAATAATGGCCAGAGGAGTTTTAAGTTCATGCGCGGCATACGAACTAAATTCATTGATATGTCCGAATGATTTTTCCAACCGCCCAATCAAACCGTTAAAAGAGTTGACTAGATGTCTCATTTCCTCGTCGGTCTGCAGTCCTTTAATACGCTCGCTTAAATTTTTATGAGTTATTGAATCTGCTAGAAAAGACACCTGTTCGACAGGCTTAAGTGCATGATTAGCAAAAATACCTCCGACGAAACTGGTGAGGAGTAAGAAAATAATAACGGCCCCGATCATAAAAATTAAAATATTCTTGAGCTCATGGTCAATAGGCCGCAACGATGTTCCTATCTGGAGATACAATTGAATATTATTGAATAAAACCGGCATGGTAATAACTCTTAACTTATAGTGATCATCTTGAATAGTACCATAAGCCACCTTATTACCAGCGACAGGAAATTCCTCCTTAAACAAAATATAAATATCTTCCTTAAAGTTGTCGGAACTAAGCGCCTCATGACCATGCGCGTCCGTTAAATGAATAAAATCGTCCTTGAGATTAAGGGCCTCAACCTGAGACCTCCACAAATCATCAATGATCATCTTAGGACTCATTCCTAATTCCTTACGTTTGAGCATTTCCAGAACCTGCGCAATCGGATGTTTTTCGGTATAATCGATTTTCTCATACGCCAATAATATGCTGGTCGTCTCTTGGGCTTTAATTCGTAATTCCTCGTCGATATCATCATAAAGAATGTTCTTTATGCAGAAGTAAATTCCGGCGCTGAATGCACTCAAAATGACGGCCAAAAGGCAAGAATATAAAATGCTGGCTTTAAAACGAATGGAATTAATCTGCATATTAATCTGCTTTTAAGATGTACCCGCTTCCGCGGATGGAATCAATAAGTTTTTTATCAAAACCGTCATTAATTTTATTACGGATATAATTTACATAAACATTAATGACGTTGGAAAAGCTGTCAAAATCATCGTTCCAGACGTGTTCCGAAATCATGGTGCGAGTTACGACTTGATTGGCATGTAGCATGAGATATTCTAATAAGGAAAATTCTGTACTGGTAAGCTCAATGACTTTACCGCCTCGGGTGACTTGGCGGGCGACCTGATCCAGCTCCAAGTCCGCCACTTTCAACCGCGTTGTTTTAACAAAATCTTTCCGACGAGTTAAGGCGCGGACCCGGGCGAGAAATTCGGCAAAAATAAAAGGTTTGGTCAGATAGTCATCCGCTCCCGCGTCCAAGCCCGTGACCTTGTCTTCTATATCATCGCGCGCGGTGAGGATCAAAATCGGTATGGTATTATTTTTTTTCCGAAACTGACGGCAGACAAATAAGCCGTCCTTTCCCGGAAGCATGATGTCCAAAATAATTAAATCATAAGGGTTACTTTCAGCTTGAAAGAGCGCGTCGTTTCCATTACCGACGACATCGACGGCATAACCTTTTTCTTTTAACCCGCGTTTGATAAAACTGGCGAGTTTTTTTTCATCTTCAGCAACTAATATGCGCATGGCTATTACCTAATTACGATATATTGATCCGTAAATAATAGAGATATAATATCATACTTTTTTGCGCATCAATTCAAAAAATTCTCGCACCCCTTAAAACTTTCTAAAAATAAAAAACCCGGTTCTGACAACCGGGTTAGAATGCGGATATAAATTTAAAAAAACTCCCATTCCAAGGAGGAAAATCCTCCCTGGAATGGCTATAATCGTATTTATCTATTACCTTGGGATCTTGATTTATTAGAATTTCCCTGTTTACTACTGGAACTTCCTTGTTTTGAAGACTGACCTTTGGATTGCTGATAACTTCCTTGATCATCGTCTTCATCTTCATCTTGATCATAATTTCGTTGAGATTGTGACCCGCTTGAATTGCCTTCCTCTTCATCGTCCCAATTCTCTTGCTCAGACTGATTTGATTGATTAGATTGCTGAGAATATCCTTGGTTACGGTTACTTGACTGATTAGAGCGGCCTCCGTTTCCTTTTTGATCTTGATCTTGATCGTAATAATTTTTCTGAGAAACAGAACTATTAGAATCATTACCATCTTCATTCCAGTTCTGCTGCTGAGTGTATCCGTGATTACGATTTCCCTGATTTGATCGACTCCGATCTACTTGATTACCTTGATTGCCTTGATTACTTCGAGAAGAAGAACGATTTGAGTTTTGGGATCCGTAATTTTCGTTCATATCATTACCATAATTTCCTTGCGATGAATAAGATTCTCCTTGCTGTCGATTCCCGTAGGATGGTTCACTTCGATTGGGTCTATTTACTCCGGAATTATTATAGTTTCCATATTCATTTTCAGAATTTCGGGAATTCCATTGCTGGCCTGAACCTTGACCATACTGTTCATTTTGAGAATATCCTCGCTGTGATTGATTTTGATTTGAATTTTGTGATCCTTTATTACGGGATGAACTTTGATATTTACCTATGCCGCCGTCGTTATCATAATTGGAGTTACTCTGTTTTTGACTCACTTTCTGATTTTGAGATAACGATTTTTTATCTCCGCCACTTTGGGTACCTTTTTTTGTATTTGATGGAGCTGTAGATGTTTTCTTTTTCATGCCTTTCTCCTTTTCTTAATTTATATTTGTTTTACTTCCCTAATTTCTGACCATCTGAGTCGAGTGTAACAAAGTGCACATTAAGAGAAGATTAAAAAACGATTAATTACCTCTTATTTTTACATTCCCGACGGTAAAATTCGGTCATCACCCCTTAGATTATTTCTAAATTCCTTATGTTTAGATGTGAACCGATCTTTGGCTCGAGCTCTTTTATCTTCGATTATTTTAATGCGTTTTGCTTTTTCTTCGGAAGTTAAACTTCTAGTCTTATTGATTCGATCAATCTTTTTCTGAAACTTTTTATCATTGAATTTCCGTTTATTCCACCCTCGGTAATTATGATCTTTCGCTGCATCAATACGGTCGGCATTTAAATCTCGAAGGTTGTTACGAATACCATCCGAAGATCCCGCATTTTGTCTACTCGAACTTTTAACGGCTTGACTATCGTTGATATCCGGCGTTAACCGGTTCATACGACTTTCTGCTAGCGCTTCATGGCTAATAGAAAAAACAGCCACCAATGTAAGAAAAAATATTTTACTTTTCATGATATTCTCCTTTTATACAAATTGTTAAATAAGGTTCTACGTGCTTTACTAGACGTGCAGATATGAATATATAATATGGAAGATTAAATGAAGGTTAAAATAGGATTAAATGTAATATTTTATGCGAAGAAATAAAATAAAAACACGATCCTTAGACGAGGTTTTTAGGAAGGATTAGCACTCAAGCGTTACAAAGTAATGCGGAGTTTTTCCTATTCTACTTTAAATTGGGCCACTAAGGCCTGTAGTGATTGTTTGGCATCGCCAAAAATCATACATGTATTTTCATTGTAGAAAAGTTCATTTTCGATGCCGGCAAAACCGGTAGCCATCGAACGTTTAAAAACAAAAACCGTCTTGGCTTTATCGACATCAATAATGGGCATTCCGTAAATCGGAGAGGTTTTATCTGTACGCGCCGCCGGATTGACGACGTCATTTGCTCCAATGACGATGGCCACGTCAACTGTATCCATGCTTGGATTGATGACAGCCATTTCCACCATTTGCTCATAGGAAATATTTGCCTCAGCGAGTAAAACATTCATGTGGCCAGGCATGCGTCCAGCGACGGGATGAATTGCGTATTTTACTTCACAGCCTTCTTTTTCCAACAATTCACATAATTCCTTTAAAGCATGCTGCGCTTGCGCGACGGCCAAGCCATAACCGGGAACAACAACAACGGATTTTGCATTTTCCAAAATAAAAAATGCATCCTCGACGGAAAGAGCCTTTGGATCTTTTTTTTCTCCGGCCACTTTTTTCGAAGTATTGACGGTAAAACCGCCGAATAAAACATTAAGTAAAGGCCGATTCATAGCTTTGCACATAATGATACTTAAAATAATCCCATTAGCTCCAACCAATGCTCCGACGACAATGAGAACCGTATTATTGATAACAAATCCTGTGGTGCAGGCAACTAGACCGGAATAACTGTTTAGGACGGAAATAACGACCGGCATGTCTGCTCCCCCAATAGGAAGCACGAGCAAAACACCAAAAATGAAGGACAAGACCATGATACCCAAAAAGATATGGTAACTTTCTAACGGGTTGCCAATAAAAATAATCCCTCCGATAATCAATAAGGCTAGGACAGCAAAACTAACATACTTAAATCCGGGAAAGATAATCGCTTTTCCCGGAAGACGCTCGCTTAATTTTCCCCAGGCAATGCAGCTTCCCGTGAATGTAACGCCGCCAATCAAAACGGAGAGATAAATAGAAATGATAACAACCAAATCTGTCGAATGGTGATTGTGATAGGCCGACCAATCCACCAATAAACTTCCTAAACCGCCGAAACCATGCAAAAGCGCTATAGTCTCCGGCATTTGAGTCATGGCCGCACGACTAGCTGTGAAAATTCCGAAGGAAGCACCGATAATCACCCCGATAATAATCCACTGATACGTTAAAATACCCTGACTAAACAAAGTAACGACGACCGCCAAAGACATTCCCATCATCGACAACATATTCCCTTTTCGGGCGGATACGGGCGAACCCAACATCTTAATACCGAAGGCAAAAAGAATTGAACTAATAATATACGCAAATGGGATGATTCCGTTCATACTCACTTTTGCTCCTTTTTCTTAAACATTTTAAGCATTCTTTCTGTAATGACATATCCGCCGATCACATTATAGGTGGTTAAGGCCACCGACGCTGTTCCTAAAATAACGGATAAATTATCGTTCACTTCTGAACCAGCAGCAATCACGGCTCCGATTAAAGTAATTCCTGAAATGGCATTGGCCTCTGACATGAGCGGCGTATGCAAAAGGGGCGGAACCCGTGCAATAAGTACAAATCCTAAAAGAACGGATAAAGATAAAATGAGAAGTAAAGAGGCTAAATCCATGGGTACTCCTTTTTATTTAAATTGCTGCGTCCGGAAAAATTGATCAGGACAAATGACCAGGCATATTCGCCATTCTTTATTAATATTAGTGAAGGAAAAATTCATCAATATATTAGAGGAACATAAAAATCACGACAAGTCAAGAAAAGTCAATTATTTTTTGGTGGTGTCGATGAGATTTACTGAATAAGAGGATTACACATCCATGGAAAGTCGATAACCGACGCCGGGCTCGGTCAGAATATAGGTCGGTCGATTTGGGTCGGTTTCAATTTTATTGCGTAGATTACTAATCGTTACTCTTAATAAATGCGCCGTTCCCTCAAATTCTTCCGTCTTGTCCCAAATTTCATTTAATATTTGCTTATGAGTCAAAACCTTGCCGGCATTTAATACGAAAAATTTAAGGATAGCATATTCAATCGGCGTTAAATGTACCAGCTTCCCCTTAACGGTGACATTACGTTTTCCGATATCAACGGATAATTTTCCGACGGTGAAGACCGCGTCATAATTTTGAGGGAGCAACCTGCGCATGACCGCGCGAATACGGGCGAGCATTTCTCCGGCTTTAAACGGCTTGGTTAAATAATCATCCGCGCCCGCGTCCAACGCTGCTATTTTATCAGATTCATTTTCGCGTACCGATAAAATGATGACAGGAATTTGTGATCTTTTTCGAATCTGTCGCGTGACTTCAACGCCATCCATGTCCGGTAAACCTAAATCTAAAATAACCGCGTCCGGATACAAAAATACGGATTGTTTAAGCGCCTCAGCACCGTTGGCCGCTTCAAACACATTGTAACCATGAGATACTAATGTTGCTTTTAAAAAACGCCGTATGGCTTTCTCATCGTCGACGATGAGAATCCGCATATTTTGATCGTTTTCCATATTTACTCTTTCGTAATTAAAGGCAATTCTACCGAAATGGTTGCACCCGGTCCAGCATTATTCACCGCAAAAATTCGTCCTCCATGCGCCTCAACCATTCCTTTGCAAATAGAAAGCCCCAATCCTGTTCCCGTCACTTGACGATTGACCGCGCGATAAAACTTATCAAAAATTTTAATCACATCATCTTTTGGAATGCCAATCCCGAAATCTTTAACGTCAATTCTTACTTTATCCTCTAATAATGTAACACTGATATCAATTGGTGTTTTGGCGGGAGAATATTTAACCGCATTATCAATGAGATTAACAAACACCCTCATCATCAAAACAAAGTCCATCGGAATTTCCGGCAAGTCCGACGGAATATTGATTGAAATATTTCTTCGTTTCACTTCATATTTTAATGTTTGCAAGGACGTTCCAATTACATCTCTTAGCTCACAAGGTTCAATCCGAATCTTTAAGGCCTTAGCTTCAAGACGAGTCATATCCAATAAGTTACCCACAAATCGATTCAAATGATCCGAATCTTCATACGCTGCCGTCAACAATTCTTCCCGTGTTTTAGAGTCGATCGACGAGTAATCCTGTAAGAGACTGCTTAAAGCACCCATAATGGAAACCAAAGGCGTCCGTAAATCATGTGAAATAGAATTCAAAAGAGCCGTATGTAACTTTTCTCTTTCTTTCATCAGCTCGACCTGACGGGAGGCATCCGCAAGTTTGGTTCGCTGAATAGCAACGGCCGCTTGATTGGCTAAAGCGATGAATAAATGTCTATTTTTAGGACCAAACTCTTCTCTATTCTTTAATTCAATTCCCAAAGCGCCGAATACACCTTTAGATGTTTGGAGCGGAGCATAATACGCGTGCGAATCTTTAAACGGTTCATTAATTAACCCGCTTGATTTATTAATAGCCAAAAACCATGGCTCAGTGTGAACATCCTTACTCAATGGAAAATCAGAATCCACAACATTTAAATCGATCTTGCCATCACTCCACAAAAAAATGCCCACATAACAGTTAAAAATTTTCCGGAAGTTAGTACGAATACAATCTAAAACCTCGTCCAATAACTCGGCGGCGGCCAGATCTTTACTTAAGCGGAACAAAAGATCTGTTTGTATTTCACGTTCTTTAACAATACCCAGAGTTTTTATGTATGAAAAAATTTTACTTAATATTATTTTTAAATTATTCATATTTGATAGAATAGATCGCGCGAAAAAAATTGATGTTTTCTTGACTTGTTCTCACTTTTGATCTCATTTACTATATACACATATTATTATTCTTCTTTTAATATTAACCAAAGTAACACGGCATTAAAAATCATGAAAGTAATATTTTCTGAATGAGCATGTCACTTCTTTTTTTCTATCTATTCGCGACCGTCCTCGTTTTAGCCAGCCTGGGCGTGGTATTTGCACGCAACCCGCTTTATAATGTCCTCTCTTTAGTCGTCGTTATTTTTTCCTTATCTTCGCTTTTTGTCCTCTTAGAAGCATTTTTTGTCGGTATTATCCTTCTATTAGTATATGCGGGGGCCGTCCTCGTATTCTTTCTCTTTGTGGTCATGTGCTTAAATCTTAACTCGCCTACATTTACAACATTAGAACAGAGCCGTTTTCGAATTTTAGGCTGGGTTGCCGGATTAACATTTATGTCCGGATTTTTCTTAGTCTTTCGAAGTTTTCTTGAAACCCGAACACTAGGACTTACCTCCGTGCGAGGAACCATAGAAAATATAGGACAAATTCTTTTCACAGATTATTTACTTCCCTTTGAATTAACATCACTCCTTTTACTGATAGCTATTTTCGCTATTGTTTCTTTAGCTCAAGGAGCATTAAAAACATCATGATCAGCCTGGAACATTATATTATTTTGAGCGGCATCCTTTTTTCCATCGGAGTTGTTGGTATAACGACGAGCCGGAATGTACTTAAAATTCTTTTATCTTTAGAACTTCTTCTAGCGGCATCCAATCTTTCTTTCGTCGCATTTTCACGTTTTAACGGAGATTATGCGGGTCAATTAATCGTATTCTTCGTCATTCTCGTCGCTGCAGCTGAAGTTGCTATCGGTTTGGCAATTATCGTACTCATCTATCGTCATTTCTCCACGATTCAAGCGGATGAACTAAAGGATTTAAAATGGTAAGCCCTTGTTTGGCCTGGACAGCTTTTTTTGCGCCATTAATCGCCTGCGTGCTGATAACGCTATTTTTTCTTCGTTCTAAAACGTTAAGTTCTTGGACGGCTATTCTTGGTATCTTAATTTCCTTCGTCTGCACTTTATTAATCGGTAATCAAATCTTTCACGCCTCACCGTCGGAATTTCAGCAATCTCTCACTTGGATTCAGTTTGATTCATTGACGATTAACTTTGGTTTTTTAATTAATCCTTTAGCTATTATGATGATGCTCGTTGTGACCGGTGTCGGTAGCGCCATTTTTATTTACTCCCGAGGATATATGGCGGAAGATCCCGGCAGCCCGCGGTTCTTTGCATTTTTAAGTCTTTTCGCTTTTTCAATGATTGGGATTGTGCTGGCTAATAATTTTATTCAATTGTTTATATTTTGGGAACTCGTCGGTTTAAGTTCATACCTTCTCATTGGATTTTGGTATGAGAAAACTTCTGCGGCTAATGCGGGTGTAAAAGCTTTCATGGTCAATCGTTTTGCTGATTTCGGATTTTTGTGCGGAATTCTTTTGTTATGGAGCTTATCCGATGTTGGTCAGGGACGAAGTTTTCTTTTTACCGATTTGGCGCAAACTGTTTCTCATATTGATCCTCATTTATTATCGATCGCTGCTCTACTCCTTTTCTGCGGCGTCGTCGGAAAATCAGCTCAAGTTCCTCTGCATGTTTGGCTGCCGGATGCTATGGAAGGTCCAACACCTGTCAGCGCTTTGATTCACGCGGCAACCATGGTCGCGGCTGGGATTTATCTTTTAGCCCGCACCTTTTTTATTTTTGAACCATTGCCGGATGTTTTAAATATTATTGCTTATATCGGCGGTATCACAGCCTTAATGGCCGCAACATTGGCTATGGTTGAAAATGATATCAAAAGAATACTTGCCTACTCAACGCTTAGTCAATTAGGTTTAATGGTTATGGCTCTGGGATTAGCAGGCCCGATGCAAGGCATGTATCATTTAACCACGCACGCATTCTTTAAGGCCCTCTTATTCCTCGGCGCTGGTAGTGTCATATACGGTCTTCATCACGAACAAAATATTTGGAAAATGCAGGGGCTTTTAAAACAAATGCCAATTACCGGCATTACTTTTTTAATTGGAACTTTAGCCCTTTGTGGAATTTTTCCGCTCAGCGGATTTTGGAGTAAAGATGAAATTTTAGCCTTGGCCTATGAACACAATACAACGCTTTATTGGATAGCCTCGATCACTTCCGGCTTAACAGCATTTTACATGGGACGTTTATTTTGGACGGCGTTTTTAGGTAAAGCTGACCATCATCATCCTGCGCACGAATCACCGGCGGTAATGACGATTCCCTTGATCTTTTTAGCTATTCTTTCCGTCGTGGGCGGTTTTATCGGAATTCCTCATTTCTTATTTCCTCATGAATCTCATCCGGAATTAAATATGAAAGTTGCTTTGATTTCGTCTTTCGTGGCAATCTTAGGCTTAGGTATTTCGTATTTAATTTACAGTAAACGTCCCAGCCGTGATCCTTTAGAAACCAATCTTGGATTTCTTTATCCTATTTTCAAAAATAAATACTATTTCGATACTCTTTACGGTTGGTATGTAACTCACGTACAACAATGGATAGCTACTATGCTCGCATGGTTTGAAAAAAGAGTGGTCGTCGACGCTGGTGTTCACGGCACGACGGGTACAGCTAAGGCAACAGGGAGAGCTCTTCGTCTTCTTCAAACCGGCTTGGTTCAGTCGCATGCCTTAATTTTTGTTTTTGGAACGATTATTTTATTTTTCATGATGGTGATTAGCTTATGATCATTTCTCATCCACTCATTTGGTTATTAGGATTTCCGACGTTAGGCTTGCTGCTTCTATTCTTAACTCCGTCGGATAACCATTCTTTGATTCGTAGAATTTCGATTATCACAACTTTACTTCCCTTTCTTTTATCTATTTGGCTCTTTGCCGCTTATGATACCGTGGCGGGCGGTTTTCAATTTATTGAAAAAATTCCCTGGGTTGTACCGTTCGGAATTTCATTTCATATAGGTCTAGACGGAATCAATTCGCTTATGATTCTATTAGTCGGAGCTGTGTCTTTTACCAGCGTCCTAATTTCAAAATCCATTAAACATCGTATCAAAGAATACTACATTCTTCTGCTTTTAATGATGATTGGAACGTACGGTGCTTTTCTGTCCTTGGATATTTTCTTCTTCTATTTTCTTCATGAAATAGCCACGATTCCCACTTTTCTTCTGATAAGCATTTGGGGTTCTGCTCGTCGAGACTACGCGGCTATAAAGATAACTCTTTACTTAACGGCGGGCGCGTCCTTAGCTTTGATAGGGCTTATTGCTCTTTATCATGCGACCGGTTTAGGCACATTTGATTACATTCAATTAAAACAATATTTGGATATGAATCCATTACCATTACCGGTTCAGCATTGGATTTTCCCAATGATCGTCGTGGGTTTTGGTATTACATTAACACTCTGGCCGTTTCATACCTGGGCGCCTGTCGGATACGCTGAAGCTCCGACGGCCGTTAGCATGCTTCACGCAGGAGTCCTTAAAAAATTAGCGGCATTTGCCATTATCCGTTTTGCGATAGAACTCATGCCCGTCGCTGCTCATATATGGATGCCGGTCTTTGCGAGCCTTGCTATTGTGAATATTATTTTTTGCGGGCTTATTGCCTTGACTCAGAAAGATATCAAATATGTTTTAGGTTATTCCAGCTGCAGCCACATGGGATACATCTTTCTTGGGTTAGCCGCCTTAGATATTATCGGTTTAAATGGCGTTGTCTTTTTGATGTTCGCCCACGGAATCATGGCGGCTCTGGCCTTCGCTTTAATTGGTTATATTACGGATCAAACCAAAACACGTTATTTAGAGGAATGGGGCGGCTTTTTAAAAGTGATGCCGTTTGTCGGAACTTGTTTTGTCATGGCGGCGATGGCTTCGGCGGGTGCACCGGGCTTTGGAAATTTTGTCGCTGAAATTATGGTTCTACTTGGCGCCTGGGATCGGTATCCTTTATATAC
>JAGOSC010000005.1 GCA_018062515.1 Candidatus Omnitrophota bacterium | reverse complement strand
ATATAATAGTTATCCGTCGGATCAGTTCTCCAGCGGGTCTTATCGTCCCCGAACGTTGTTCCCGTCGGACGGATCCCGACCTTTCTGTCCGCGCTTGAAACAATCATGATTGTTACCAATTTGGTAGAACCGCTGAAATTAAGAATTGGCGTAAGATTGACGGTTTGCCAAGTTCCGTTGTGGGTAAAGTTGATTAGGACTTTATTATCGCGGGGTTCGATTTGTTTCATCGCGTCGGCTTCCCTTATATAAAAGGACAAAACCGCTGCGATCAGAAGGATGATTTTAAGAATAGGATTTTTGAACATAAACAGGTTATTCCGAATTATTAGACTTGTAATGTTAACACCCTTCGTAGGCTTGCCTGTTTATGGGTAGAACTATTGGGGAGGCGATTACCTGAAGAAAGAATAAACTATATTTGACGAAATGTCAAATAAACTTGCGTTTGTTGAGTTTCTTGAGTTAATTGAGTTAATTGAGTTGGTCGAGTTGATTGGGTTGATTGAGTTTTTGAGTTGCCGTGTTTAACTCAGCAAACGCAATAAACACAAATAACTCAATAACTCTTACATTCTTCCTTGATTCCGAAACTTCGCTCTTTACACTGAAGATAAAGTCTGGTATAAAGAGTTCTCGTTATTTTCCTAACTAAATATCTAGCCAAAGTATTACCATAAAATATTGTCGGAGAGGTGGCAGAGTGGTCGATTGCAGCTGCCTGCTAAGCAGTTGTCCTGGAAACGGGACCCAGGGTTCGAACCCCTGCCTCTCCGCCATTTTTATTTCCTGCCCGACCATCATTCGGAAAGTTTCAGTCCATAAATGTAATTGGTGAAGTCTTGATGAATGAGATATCGTAACTCACTTCTCTTTTGACTATATAAAAAATTGAATTTATGCTTTAAAAAGAATTTCTTTCCGGCTTCGGTGTTGATCGATACTTGTACGCCGGGAATATTATTTTTTCGTAAGTAATGGAGAGATTCCCCCAGTAGTTTGCTCGCAATACCGCTGGATTGATATTGAGCGTCAATATTAATATGACCTGTCGCCGGGTATTCTATCGCATAGTCTTCCTTCCGAGTTTCTCCTTTAAAAAAACTAAATAAATTAAACCAAAGAAATTTTAAATTTTTTTTGTTAAACAATAAACCATACCGGATGATTTTAAGCGTTATGCGGGGTATCATTTTTGCTTTTATTTTGTTCATTCGTCGTATATCTTTTGTCCCGATAAGATAACCGACGACCTTACCTCCAATTTCCGCGACAAGACAGGATTCAGGTTCGTACTGCGTATAACAAAGGGTTATCACGTCGGCAACAACTTCGGCATTCGATACGATGTGGTGATAGGGTTTTCCCATAAAGACCGTATCGCAGGCGATTTGACGTAACGCTTCTAAATCGTTCGATTCGTAGGGACGAATGATGACATTCATGTTATGGATTGTCCTCTTCCGATGGAAATTCCAATACACGCCAAGCCGTTGTTTCTTGAGGAATTCCGCGCAGCCACGACGAGACGCTGGTCAGGATCATTTCCGGATTATCCAATAATTTCAATGGAATCCGGACCTCAATCTCTCTTTTTTTGTACTCATATTTAATATCCGGCAACATAACGGGATGACGTTTATCATAAATAACCACTTTATTCGGACGTTGGAAATGAAAACGCAGTTTAGGCATTTCACTAAAATGTTTGTCTTTCTTATACCCATACAAGAATAAATTAACGCCGAATAATCGGCTCTTATACGTCGGTGATTTGATTTTTACATACAGTGAATCGGCCGTTTTGGCGTAAAGTACTTCCTCGATGGTATTACTTCCCGGATAGTCTTCATCATAGATTTGGGATTCAATATTCATTTCTTTCTCGACGGAATTCCAATCAAGTGATTCTTCTTTATCATAAAGTTTAATATCGGGATACTGTCCGAATAATTCATTACTGCGCGCAAACGCTAAAAGATAACCAGGCTTGTAGCGTTGAGATTTATATTTTAATATTGCCTCTCTTTTTTTTTCGATTTGTTCAGGATTTAATTTTAATGTATACCACTGAATGCTCGATGTACTAAACCGTTTAGGTGGTTCAAACGCCAATTCGGGATGATAGCCTTTTGGTTTTGGCCAACGGGCGGAATGGACGAGATAAGAATAAATTTCCGGCTCTCCGATCAGATCCTTTATTTCCCAAACAGCGACCTGCAAAAAAAGAAAAGCGGCTTGATGGTCAGAATTTAAGTCGGACGATAAAGTCACGAATATTTTCGTCGGCTTAAATTCAATGAGGATGCGGATCATATCCTCGAGAATGCTGTCTCCAATATACGGCTTGCCGAATGATGGGCTGCTGTAATAAGGAACGCTTCGCACCCGAGTTAATACACTCTTCAGAGATTTTGAACTTTTCCAAAAGTCTTTAAAAATACTCATGGTGCCGAAGTCCGGATAACCCAAAAAAGTCAGTTGGCTTTCATCAACGCCTAACACCTTCATGGCGTCAATAGCTTCTTTCCGTCGTAAAGTCCCCATTTTTATAACGGCGGAACGCTTAAGGACGGGTTTTTTCTTGTAGAGGAGAAACGCATATTCATTGCTGTCTCCGTTCGTCAGCCATACCATTCGAAGTTGGGATTTACTTTCTAGTGTGTTCTGAATAACACCGGCGGCGGCGATGGTTTCATCGTCGGGATGAGGCGCGATAATTAATATACGGTCTTCAGGGAGAATTTTCGGCAGCGGCGGATATTCCTGAGATACGGCCGGATGGATATATATCATTTGCAAACTGAGAATAAGAAAAATAATTTTGAAATATTTTAGATTCATTCAGATTAAAGAAAATATTTTATGAGTTCGTCGATGGAAGGTACAGTTGTCATTTGACCGGCTTTATCATACAGTGTCTCCAGAATCTGTTTGATGGTGAAATGCCGGCCATATTTTGAATAAAGCATATTGTGAAGTTCTACGACGGTATCTGAAATCTCAGCCGGGCTCACCGTCGGGTCACCGATCAATTGATAAATTAAATCGTTCATGACACCAACGGTCGGATGATCACCCGGCAGTAAACTCTCCTCTTCGATAACCGCTAACTGATACTCAGGAGGGAAAAACCGTCCGACATTTTTTGGTGTGATCATAGTGTCTTGCCTTACAAAAGGCGCGGGCGTGAGAAGATTGTCGCTGTTCGGATGAATCGTGGGGTGAGCTAAATTGAATTCAGGATTAATGAATAGAGAAAAAGGCCGGCCGTTAAATGAAACAAAAGAATTTGACGTGATAATGGGATTATAAACTCCCTGTTTTTGATAAACGTCGTGCAGGTACCTTGCATATTGAATAATCATGTCGGGGTGACAAGCCATTTGAAGATAAGAGCTAACGGTTATCCCTTTTAATCGGGGCGCCTCTTTTGTTTCTCCCGTCACTATATCGGTGACAAAAAAATCAATATGGCCAAGATTATTTTGTGCCAACAATCTCCAGGAAAAACGGCTGCCATTGAGTGTCCACTGTACAGGTCCTTTTTCTAATAAAAATCGTAAGGGGATAAAAAATTGAAAGAAAACATAAGTGATAATAAATAACCAAACTCCCGGCTTTATCGCCTCGGAATGAGCCATTTCCGGTTGAATAGTTGCCGCAGCCTTCTTAGGACGGAATAAACGGGAAAGGCCTCTTATTTCCTCTAAATGAATGAATAACACCGACGAGATAATCATCAAATATGGAAAAATTCCAAAACCAAGACTATATTTGATAAATGCATTGAAAATCACCAAAAGCAAGATTCCGGCATATTTTAACGGTTTATAAATTAACATTAACGGAGCGCTGAGCAGGATGAGCAATGCGCTGATCGAAGTCGCAAAGAAAAATAAATCGCCCGCCCCTTCAAAAATCGATTGAACCACCCGTCCGCTGATCCAATCATTATTCAAATAGGCTATGCCACCGAAAAAGTACACCAAAATAAACTGAAACTGAAATAAGAAAAGGTTCCAATAGGGAATAGCATTTTTCTTTGATTGCTTGAATATAAGATTGTCGACGGAAAAAAACCGGTTCGCGTTGGTTATCATAAATAAAAAGGATAATAGCAAAACCAAATAATAATATTGGCTGTATTCTGATTTCTCGAGGAGAAAGATGTAACCGAACGTGATGAAAAAAATACCGGCCGATATACGGGTCAATAGCCCTATGGCAATACATAAAGCTGAAACAGCTATTATTTTTAGTAAAATGGAAATGCTCACCGCTGTTGGGATCGGTAGATGTAACCAATCAAATAAAGGAAAGGTAAAGTGAAAATCCGGTGATAAATAAACAGCATTAATCACATCCGGTGTTTGGTATAGATAAATGTGAAAAAACATGAATATACCGAAGCCGATACGGAAACAAGCCAGGCTTACCGGGTTCGTCGGACGTGCTAGTTTCTTCTTCCATTCAGTGATTTTATTTGATTTATAATCGTTTTGTTTGTTCATTATAGTTTTTTGACCATCGCTTCCACCTCTTGCTCTTTGACCACATCTCCCGCCGCATGGAATAAGGTCAAAGCGTGGTCCAAATGTTCTTTCGCTAAAACTTTGTTGTTTATTTGGAGATACGCGGAGCCTAGATAATAATGCAAATAGGGGGCGTTTTGAAATCTTTTTTCAACCTGATTTAAGTAGAAAATCGCTTTTTCCGGTATGGATAACTGATAATAGGCTATTCCTAAATGGTACGTGTAGAAAGGTTCTTTCGGGGCAATAGCTACGGCCGCATGTAATGATGAAATAAATTCATCTTTTTTTCCCAGACCATTTGCCGCTAATCCTAAATTAAAATACATTTGCGCCATGTAAAACTGTTGGGCGGGCAACATGTCTTTAATCGATTCGAATCGATGCTGATATAATGCTTCTGTATAGACTGAATAAGCTTTTTCCGTTAAACCTTTCGCTTGATAACTTCCTCCCAGCCCCAGAGTATGGTAAAAACGATCCGGGTTATTCTTGACGACATTTTCCCATAATGTAGTACTGGACCGCCAGACTTTATTCCGTTGGAATGTCAGTACACAAAAAACAATCAGGACCATAAACAGTATTCGCCGTGCATTTTTAATGTTAACCAAGTCGACCAGAGTATAAACAATAAATAAAGCGAAACCGGCCGTGGGTAAATATAGCCAATGATCGTTTAGTAACCCGTCGCCGTTTTGGCCATAAACGATCACAAATAAAGCATGAATCGAAAGCGTTAAAAAATACCAAAGAATAGTAAAAAACGGAATTAATTTATTTTTCTTATATAGATATACAGCCAGAATACCAATGGATGACAATAAAATAATCGAAACCAAAGTGTTCAAATCCAAATGAGAAACAATGTTATAGTCGTAGGAATAGGATTGTTTATAGGGCAAAATAAGCAGACGGAAATATGTGCGTAGAACATTCAGTTGAGTTAAAAAAAGATTCCAAAGGCTGGGCATGGAAGAGGATGGATAATCCACGAAAAGATTTTGTTCAACGCGAGACGTTGACAACCGAAGCATATAACTAATAAAAAGCAGCGCCGAAAGCCCGTAAGCCCCTACCCTTTTTAGTGAAGCCGTTGTCTTTCCCCAGAAAATAATATCGTACAAAATAATTAAAATGAAAAATGGGTATGCCGACTCTTTGGTGAACATGGCGAAAACCAAAAATAGAAATGAAATAAAATAATATTTTTTATCTCCCATCAATCGGGCTTTCCCATAAAACAAGATTGATGCCAGGCATAAAGAAGTCGCCAGCGAAATATATCTCTGGACGATGTAAGCCACCGCTTGGCTCTGGATTGGATGGACAAGGAATAAAACCGCGCTTAAGAAAGCTACGCCGCCGGCATGATCGACTATTGATGATTTTTTCCCGACGGGTGTTGTGAATATCTGCAGAATAAAATGATAAAACAGGACGGCATTGAGGATATGTATCATGACATTAAAAAAATGATAACTAAGCACATCTTCATGGCTAAGCTGATAATTAATCGCGAAAGTCAGGCCTCCGATGAGACGTGTGCTGTAGGCTTGCCAAAGTTCAATAAGATTAAACGTTGAAAGTGCTTTCGCGTGCGCGAGAATGGAACCAAAATCATCAGCTATAAATTCACCATGGAGTGAATTCGCATAGATAATGAGGCCAATGATCATTAATGCGGAAATATGAATGAATTTGGCTGACGTATCCTTTAGTAAATTTTTAATCAACGTAGCGTCCTTTCTTTAGACTGCTTGATTAACTGATTTCAGCTATGGCTTCAATTTCGACCAGGCTGTCCATGGGTAAACGCGCGACCTGAACGGTTGAGCGGGCCGGCGCATAGCCTGGCTTAAAATATTTGGCATACACTTCATTCATGGCTTTAAAGTCATTCATATCTTGTAGAAACACTGTCACCTTAACGACTCTTTCCAGCGTTGTTCCCCCGGCGGCGAGAACGGCAATAATATTGGTAATGACCTGTTCGGTTTGCTCAGTGATGCCACCGTCGATCTTCTTGCCTTCTTTCGTCAAAGGAATCTGTCCGGCCAGAAAGATGAATTGACCCGACATAACGGCTTGGCTATAAGGACCGACGGGTTGCGGTGCGTTTGTGGAAAGAATAATTGTTTTGTTCATGTTCTTGTCCTTTTTCGGTTTAAATCAGTTAAATTTTTAATACGGAAACCAAACGGCCAGTAACGGCTGGAAATATTTAAATTTTCGGTTATTTTAATTTCGGCTTCATTTCCCTGCGTGATGAGCCCATGCCAAATTCCTTTATATAAAATAATGGGACGGTCGAGGATAAAACATTCAATGTCGTCAATGTTTTTAGTTTTAGATACAAAAAATAAGGCGCTGTTTTTAATGGGTTCGAATGTTTCGTCACTGGTTGGATGGCATTCCAAACGGCCGATAGAACGATCACGTAAAATCAGATAGGCAACGCGCCAGCCATTTTTATTCGGCGCCCGATGGATTATCCGCCACAAATTCCTTACCGTTCCCTTTTTATTTTGATCAGGATATTCAATCAATTTTCCATATGATCGGAAGGTTTTTGCGGTTATTGATTGTGGTTTTACATTCATCCTGTGAAAGATTGATATGTATTATTGTTGCAGAGCTTTGATAGCCTCTTTTTCTGTTTTGAAAACGAGGATTTTGTCCTGGAGCTTATAGATTTCCAGTAATTTAATAAATTCGTCCGGAACATTGATGAATGCCACTTTATGCGAATGCTCACTGTTCTCTTCAATATGTTCCAAGATGTCCGCTATCGTCGAGGAATCAACATCATTGACATTTTGATAGTCGATGATGATGCTGAGATTATGCCGTTCATTGATTTGATGAATACGCATCATTTCATCAATCATTTTCCGTGATTGATGCAGCGTATGCTGATTGAAATCACCGTAGAGGCGAACAATGATCAGGTCATCTACTTCTTGAGCAATAAAACTGGGATGTTGATACTGTTCACTCACGAATTATCCGTCCCATGAGGTTGTATCATAGCCAGGATCTTGAGCGGCCGGGGCCATTTGAGCTTCTGGTTGATAGTCATTTCCCGACGGGGCTGAATTATCTCCACTTTTCTTAGGTAGAAAATGGATATTGTTAGCGACAATCCGCACGCGGGTTTGTGTTTTGCCGTCTTTTTCCCAACGGTCTTGTTTGAGCCGGCCTTCGACGACAATTCCGCTGCCTTTGGATAAATATTTATTACAATTTTCCGCCATCGTGCCCCATACCTCAACGTCAAAGTAAGATACTTCCTGGACTCTTTGTCCGTCTTTTGTATAAATACGGTTATTCGCGATGGATATATTGCAGACCGGACGCCCGGCGGTGGTAAAGCGCATTTCCGGATCCCGGGTCAAATTCCCCAGCATATTGACACTGTTTAAACTCATCTTATTGATCCTTTCATTGACAATTATTTTTCAAATGATCGACGCTGATAAATAAAAATTAATGACAGCAACCGCCGTCTCCGTGCAAATGGCCGTGAGATAATTCATCCGCGGTCGCATCTCTAACTTCAAGAACTTCAATATCAAACTGTAATGTTTGGCCGGCAAACGGATGATTAAAATCAACGCGCACCGTTTCTCCAACGATATCGAGAACTGTAACGATTTGGTCGCCTTGTTGGCTGTGGACCTGCATTTTTGTTCCCGGCTTTAATTCTTTTGGGTTTTCAAATTCATTGAGCGGTACTTCTTTGATTAATTCTTCCGCGTAAGACCCAAAAGCGTCTTCCGGATCAAGTTTAACGCTGAATTTGTCGCCTTTTTTGTGGCCAGCCAGCGCCTTTTCAAGCCCGGGCATTAAATTATTTTGACCGTGAATATATCCTAATGGTGTTTCTCCTTTAGAAGAATCCAGTATTTCACCTTGATCATTCTTTAAAGAAAAATGAAACTGAGCCACTTTTTTATCCGCAATTTGCATAGGTATTTCCTTTTAGGGTTGATTTGTCTGCCAGGCACTGAAGCCGCCTTTGAGGCTGATAGGATTTTGAAATCCATGATCCTTCAAAGTTTCGCATACGTCCAGGCTGCTGATTCCATGATAACAATAACATAATATTGTTTTTGTTTTATCAGTTAATTCGAGAAAATCTTTGAATGTTTCAGGCGTTAGATGTTGAGAGCCTTCGATATTTCCGGCTTCATAATCGGATATATGACGAATATCGATGATGATGGTGTCATCCCGCCCGAGCATTTCTTTGGCTTGATTGATGTCAACTTCTTTGACTTCTTTATTGTTTGAGTTCATATTATTTTAAAGGGTCCATTACCCGGCCGATAAATAAAATATTATCGGAAATCTTATCACGAATAATAAAAATAAACGGATGGTCAGCGTTAAAAATAGGTTTTGGTTCTACGGCTGCGGCAGTCATCTTGACCATGACAACAGCGGTCGCGGCAGCAGCCTCAGTACCTTCTTCATTCACATCCACAAAGGCTTTATGAATTATTTCCGATATGCATAAATGATATTCTGTATCTAAGGCTAGCGGAGACATACCGGAAAAATCAGCCGCGTATGGATTAAACGCATCGGTCATTCCGAGTGATTCAAAGTTTTCTTTTAAAGAAAATTCTCTGGTCATTGTAAATTTTGGTAAAAATACAGTGACTTCTTGTTTCTCTAATTTTGAAAGCCAATTTCGGACATTCTCTGTTTTAAGCGAAGCCTCTAATTCTTTTATTCCGCCCGCTTTTTTAGGAAGAAAAATAACCATAGACAGCTCATCGCCTTTGTAAGGCATTTCAAGAATTTGAAGCGTTTCATTTTCCGAATATCCATACGAACTTTCCTGATTCATCGTCGGCACTTCAATTTGCTCTCCGCTTATTAATTCAAATTTTCTTGGTTGTGTGTATTCTTTCTCAAATGGATATATCCAATGTCCTTTAAAGTAAATGGCATTTACTAAAACCAATTTTGTTATTTCTGTCAAAACTCTCGGGAGAAGTAAGTCTTTGATCTTATCTTTGGTTTGTTTTTCAACCCAGCTATTGATCGTTTGACGTTCGGGTTCGGCGTTGTTTTTAAAATCAGCTTCTTTAAACCCGGCTTCATAATAATTTTTTGTTAGATCGATAAAAGACTTATGAAATTTAAAACTTTTTTCTCCCCATAGGGCATTCGCAATCGAAAGTTCAAAACCTTTTTCCCCTTGATCAGCTTGTAAATCCCGGTTGATTTTTAGGAAAATCGGATGTAACTCATCTTGGTTGAGAGAAAAATGGAGAGTTTCCGCCATTTGCTTTTCTGTATTTCCGCGGGCGCCAGCGTAGGTCATGGCCAAAGCCATCGAAATACTAAATGGAGAAAAGAACAGATTGTCATCATTGTTTTTAATTTGAGAATACAAATCAAAGGCAAATTGCTGATTATTTTCAGCGACCGTCTTGATGTCTTCTTCCTGTGAAGCGAATACGCAGCTTTCTTGACATGTTAAGAAAATTAAAAATAAGGATAATAAAATCGTAAATTTTCTGCCCATAATAAAAATTGATTTTCGCATTTTATTCATGAATTTTTTTAAGCGTTTAGACCGTGGATATGTGTAAATAATATAATTGATATTGTACACATCGTCAACACAGAATCTATCACGATCTTTGGTATTATTTAATCATATAAATATCAAATCGGCTGTTTTTAGATTCGATCACAGCGTCGGGTTTTCGGTCAGCCAACCAGCCCGCATAGGCCGGACGTTTGACAGCCACTCTCTTTAAAGCTATTTTTAAGGCCGGTTCCAGCAATTCATCCGCATCAGGATCCTCACCCACCACCATTTTAATGATCCGCATTTCCTGTTTAGCATGCGCTGATTTTTTTTTAGTTGGATACATAGGGTCAAGATAAACAACATCCGGTTTAAACGGTATTTTTTGTGAATCATTCAATGCTAAACTTAAACGCTCTTCCACCCAACTGCCGATTTTAGGATCCAATTTAGCGCGGTTCAAACCGTCTTCTAATAAAGCCCGAATTACCGCTGAACGTTCTCGCATGTGTACTCGGCATCCCAACGAAGCCAAAACAAAGGCATCACGTCCAAAACCCGCCGTGGCATCCAAGATGGTGGGAAGATCTTTTCCTGATTTTATCCCGACGGCGCGGGCGATTAATTGTTTTTTTCCGCCTCCATGTTTGAGGCGATAATTCAAAACGTCCGACGTAAAATCAACAGAAATTGGTTTAATTTTAAGTTCATCCGCAAACAATAAACTTAATTTACCGTCGTGTTGCGCTAAATCAAATTGGATTTTTTCCACGGGATTAATTTTTCCTACACTGAAAAATTTTCATCACCTAATATTTTTTCAATGATCGCTTGATGATTGCCTTGAATTTCGATGACACCTTCAGCGTCGAGGATATAAAAGGTTCCGCCGCTGGCTGTCCTCGTTTTAATTATTTTTATCAATCGTTTCAAGTAGGCCTCATCATTGGGTAAATGCTGAATAACCGAAACAATTTTTCCTGAACGGCCTGCCTTCTCTAACTTGATCGTCGGACTATAGCGTTCCGTTTTAGGCTGTGTCGGATCGTAAGAAGGACATTGACATTTATTTGTCGGAAGTTTACATTTTGGACAGATGATTTGTCCGTTTTCATCCCTGGGGAGAAAAGTATCGGGAATATGAATCATACAAAGATTAGCTCATCAGGATTTTGAGTTTTTCGAAAATTTGCTGACGAATATCAGGATAGGATTGATCGAGAAGACGTAAGGACGTCTGATAGGCCGAGATGGCCTTGGCGGTTTCACCGAGTTTTATATAAACGTCGGCTAAATTCTCGAAAGTCACCGCTCTATCTGGTTCAATCGTTAATGCCTTATTTAAATAGGCAATTGCCTCTTGCGGGCGTCCGAGTTGATTCAAAAACCAACCTTTATTATGGAAAATGGTGGCATAGTCGGGTTCTACTTCTATGCCAATGTCGAAATAAGACATTGTTTCGTGAACATCTTCTTCGATTTCAATCATACACAAAGCAATATCATTGTACGCGGCTCCGTCGAAGGGGTTATATTCAACCGCTTCTTTTAGAAATCGAATAGCGAGATTAAAATTCTCATCGAGAATGGCGTGTTGTGCTTGGAAGTACATAATTTCGCCCAAGTCTTCTTTAAAAAGGGCAAATTCTAAACCTTGATCGGCAATTTGTTCGGCTTTTTCGAGCTCGGCGAACGTGATTGCTTCATCCAGAGATTTTCGTAGGTCGCTGAAATTGATCGATGGGTTCATATATAATCCTGACGTTATAGGTTGGAATAACTTTTGTGTAGTATTATAACGAAAATATTCAGGATTATACTAATATTTTTAACGAATTATTTTAGGAAGGATAATCCTCGACGGATTCAAAACGACCTTTCACGTTATATAACGGAAAATGATCACTTTTAACTTGGGGAGATTGGTCATTCTTCCCATCAATGATTCCTAAAATAAGCGGAAGATTGTGGATCGGGGTTATATTAATAATGACAGGAGAAAATCCTTTGATATCGATAAACTGTTCGATGTTCTCATCGACGGGAAAAGGAATTTGTGTGCCGGTATTTTTAATTTTTAGGTCCAGCGCCTGGGGATTTAAATCAATACCACCTTTGGTTAAAGCGTTGGGAGATTCATCATCAGCGAACATGGCCGCGTCATTCATCGCAGTCTGCAAAGCCGTTTTTATACGTTGATTAAAGTTGTCCAAGTCTCTCTTAAAGAAATCATCGGAGAAAACCACAATCGACTTATGGTCAATCGGATCCACATAAACACTGACGGACGGTCCGTTAGAGGCAATTCCAACAAGCTTAATCGGTCCTATTTCAGGATAATCATTTTCAAATTCATAAAGGGCAGCTGGTAAACGGTCATATACGCTTTGGAGTGTTAAACGTTCGCTCTTATTTTCATTTCCCCTAACAAACTGTGGCATCTGCCAAGCTAAAATTTTAGATTGTTCATTTAATATTTGGTTTGACCGCGCCATTTTCATGACAATTTCTGATTCAACCCAATATGGCAGAATCGATGTTCCTTTTCGCGTTTTAGCTCTGGCTTCAGCATATAATGCATCACTAAATTCATCGCTGACTAATCTTAATCCATGTAAAAATCTGCTCGGCATTTTAACCAATACTGTAGGACTAGTGGAAACAACAGTGGCATTGCGCGGTAGGCGACTGATGATGGCCAATTCTCCGAAATGGTCCCCCGCCTTAAGCGTTGCCACAGGACTTCCACCGACAATAACCTTAACTTCCCCGGAAATAATAATGTAAAGACCTTCTGAATTCTTGTGATTAATGACATCACCTTCTTCAATGATCGTTTGATTTGCTGCCAAGTTTATTTTTTTCACTGTTCTTTGTGCAACCATTGAATGTATGTCACGTAGGTTAAAGACTGTTCCGATAATAGATTTTCTCAGTCCCTGCACTACTTCAGGATCCATTCTTTGTTGTTTAATCTGACCTTCTTCATCTACATATAGTCGTAATTCCATAAGGACATCTTCTTCAATCTTGTCCCACTCTCCTAAAGAATTTAACATCATCTTATAAACAAATTCATTTATTTTCGTTTTCTGCTCATCATTCAGATTTTTAGCGAAATCAGTACTATAACTGGCAAAATATTCCATATTTTTTAAGAAATTAATTCTTAAATTGAGGGGAAGATCTCTTAAGCGTGATAAAACCCGTGTGGGTAATAATTGCGGTGTATAAAATAAGGGATAATTAGCTTCGATGCTGACAAAAGGCAGTTCCTCTTTAAGTCCTAACGTGATATTTTTGGCAATATCCGGGGATCCGATCCACGAGGCAACAGATTGATCGGCCAGCTCAACACGATTGGCTATTTGGTAAACATTTAATCGTCGAGAAGATCTGACTTTAGTTAAAGCATTTAAGAAGGCCAGTTCAATATTACGCTGACGTGTTACCCACTTCTCGGAAACTTCCCTTTTTCCTACAGGAGTCAATTCTTTGTCCCGAGCCATATCAGTATAAATATCCTGGTATTGTTTTTCCACCTGATTAATGAGTTGCGTTAAATCAGTGTCGGATATTTCTGATTTCGTTTGTGACCATTCATTAACCTTTGCATCCATAAAATCGCGGACAACAAAAGTACGGTTTTTATACTTATCGATAGCTGGCGGGAGATCCGATGAAAAATCAGTTCGCCGTATAATGGCGGCAATTTCATTATAAATTCCATTTGAACCATCATTACCAGTTAAAGTTTGATAGATTTCCCGGGCCGATTTTTTAACATCGGTTCCGACCACTCCATAACGCGCATTGGCAATAGCTGGATTTTTATAAACGAATCCATCTATTGCTAATAAATCAGGGAGCTGCCCACCTGATCCTTCAATACCTAATGTTTCATTAACCAAGGCGGGCGTTGCCGGGCCGCGTTCACGCAAAGGACGGACATCGCGCACATGAAAATCATGAAACAATGATCCTAAAAAGACGATAATCAAATCATTCTTATCTTTAATTAAATTTGCATTTTGGGCGAGAATTAAACTTCCAAATGAGACAGAAAGATTATGCATATGATTGTGATAATTTTTCGTCGTCAGGCCGTCCATTTCTTTTTCATAAATTTCTCCGATTAAGGACATCATGTCCGTAATCGCTTTTTGATCATTCATTACAGCTTCACCGCCGTTAATTTTCGATGCCGTACTCATCATAAATTTTTCAATATCTTGCGGCAAATTTTGATACATCGTTTCAGCATTTTCATAAACGTTGGTCAGCATGGCTTCATCTGAATTCACCGTTTCTTGGCCTGTTGCGGGCTTTTCATAACGCCAGCCAATGCCTGGCTGATTCATCAATAGTCTTGCCTTATTTCGCAGATTAAAAACTTCAGCCTCATTTCCATTTTGAAACGTCGTCTTAAATGGTTTTCGTTCCAAGGCGCGTACAAGCTTTACTCGCATTTCACGTTTGTCTTTAAAGGTTTTTAAAAGTTCTTTAATTTCTTCGGATTTAACAGTCAGTTCTTTATTAGTCACGTCTTGTAAGAAAGCTTGTAATAAAGGCGTTTCTTGCTCGACAGTCACAATTCCATCGATAAATCCAAGCCGGTCTAAGAACTGATCAGTCTGATATGGAAAAGGCAAAACGGTTAATGGCACAACCTCATTTTGCGAAGTATCTTTAACACCTTTTTTCTTACGTCGATCATTTTCTCCGGTCAGCGTCGGGTGGCCGGTGAATCCTTTTCTTGTCCCTTTTTCTAATAGTAAAAGATCAGCATCTTGATATGTCGCGTCGGAGGCGCTATCACCACCGAAAACTTCGTAGGCACCTAAAATCACGACGGGAATATTTCGTTCCTTCAATTCAACCAATCCAGCGAGTTTTTTATTTAACGGGTCCATAGCGCGCTGGCCTTCTTGCTGAAGAGCACCGCTCGCCGTCGTCAACATGATCACGGGAATTTTTTCTTTGGTTTTATCAAATTTTTGACGCACATCTTCCAAGGCGCGGGTCACTTTCTCGCCGATGACGGCCGTTGTTGCGCTGGCGTTCAACCAGCGTGGATCTTTTAAAACCAGCATCGTCTTTACTCCGCCGATTTTAACATAACCGGTCCAAACGCCGGTTAATGAGCCGGTTAATTTGCGGAATTGGTCAAACTTGGCCGCAATATCCTGGCCATCAATCTTCAAAAAGGGATAGGCTTCATGAATGGTTTCATCAAAATCGATGATGGGTGTCTCGGCTAAATTCGCATTTAATTCTTCAATAATCTCCAAACTTCCATCTTTTTTGCGGTCGACAAATTGTTCGAGACGATCAGCAATACTGCGCGGTTCCGGAAAGAAACTCTTGATCATCGCCTCTTTAAGAGTTTTAGCATTTTGCGTTCCCTTCTTTTCAAATTCTGTTAACGAAGCATTTAAAACTTTGACCATCCAGCGATTATCAAACCAGCTGCGGTTAGCTCTAAAAACTTTCATCCATACAGCGACAACCTCTTTTTTTTGTTTCGCTGATTTCAGTGTAAAAGTGTACTGGCGATACGCATGGAGCATACGTTCGGTATTTTGTTTATTGTCAAGAATAGTTTCCACCAACTGTGCAAATTCATCCGGTGTGATGATGGATTTGGTCAAGGTTGGGACATCTTGATCGTCGACGATTCTAAAATCTTTTTCAGGAATTCCACCTAATCGACGGAAAAAGTCATGACGCTGGGCTTTAAGCTGCGCAACTGTTTTGTTGGCATTTTCCTTTAAGTAATTGTGAATGACATCGCCTATCATTTCATAAGAAAGTTCAGGGAATCGATGCGCACCACCGAGCGCTTCAGGGATAATTCCGGAAATGGTTTTTAATTCTTCCAATGATCTTTTCGCGTCCGCATGAAAAGCATCTCCCCACACACTTTGCACTTCTTTTTCAATGATTTGCATTCCGATTGTATCTTTCACGCCGCGTTGCTCAGCGACGGGAATAGTCGTTTTTGCTTTGCCGATAATATCTAAAGACCCTGCCGGAGCAGCTAAATATCGATTCGAATAATCCATCATATATAATGCGCCGCCTTGAGTGACAACCATGCCTCCAGCACTTACGCCGTCGATATTGATGATGGAAATAAACGGAACCGTCAGCTCTTGTTGAACTTGTATGGCGTAGGAAACCACGCCCGATTGATTGGCGATTTCCGACGGTAATGTGTTATCCGCCCCCTTCGTGTCAACAAAAGTGACAATTGGAATTCTATACTCTGTAGATTCCGCCAAACGAAAAGCGCGGATCGCTTTCCAATATCCCCACGGGCGGTTTAAACCGGCATTTCTTTCAAATAATTCCTTAATATCACTTCCATTTTGTAAAGCAACAACCATAACTTTTGTCTCTTTTCCGGTTTTTGGATCCACAAAAGTCCCTATTCCCGTAAGTACGGATGCGTCATCATATTGGGCGTCTCGTTTGGCAATGACATATTCACGGGCTTCTAATTTATCTTTGAACCCGATCGACATGGCCTCTTGAATCTCATTTTCCGTCGGCGTGTAACGTTCATTTTTTTGAGGGTCGAGCGGATCTTTGGCATCCCGCAATTCCATGAAATCTTTAAATAAAGAACTTTTAACAATATCTGAGGCCTTGGGACGTTTCATCGCCCGGGCGATATAAAAAATATCTCGCGGATTTTTTTGGCTGTAGCGTTTGGAAATCAGTGTCCAAGCTTCATCAAATTTAATACGTTCATCCGCGGTGCTGTCTTTAATTTTTCTTAAATCAGCGACCATGGATTCAATCGGTTCGGCATAAAATAATTTTGGATCCGAAATATATAAGGAGTAGGCCATGGTTCTCTCAATGATCGAAATGCTTTCGGTATACTGAGAGTCATTCGCTTCTTTAAGCAGCGCCCAGGTCTTGATCAAAAAAGGCTTCATTTTTTCATAGTCTTTTAAATCAGCTGTACTTTTTACGTACACAACACGGCGGCTTAAATTGGTCAAGGTTGCTTTTAAGATATCAGCGTCGAGGTTACCATCAGCGTACCATGCCCGCATTTGCTGACCAATTTTTATCGGATCATATGGAGTATTTAGAATTCGTGACACAATTTCATCTTCAGTAAAAGAACTAAGAATAGCTTCATCGCCGGAAGTTATCCCCGAGACGGCTTCTCTAAGGAGGATATCTGTATTAAACTGTTTGCCTCGCGCGGATAATGCATCTGCGATGAGTGCTGAGTCCTCGTCGGATAACGGCGTGTTGTTTTGACCCAGGTTTGATTCCTTAACTACGGTGGATAATGCCGCTTTATCTGAAGTAGCGGCAAATCCACCGGAGAAGTACTGTCGGGGAATCGTTGACCGAGTTGTCGAATCATAGTCTTCTTTAATATAGTTATAAACGCCGGCCTTAAAAGCCTTGAGATATTGATTATAAATATCTGACTTAGCGTTTTTATTCTCGCCGTTAATGCCTTCCAACTTATTTTGATCAACATAAATTTGTCCTAAGACGGATTTTTGCAGATTGGTTTTATACCAAGTCGCTAAGATCATCGCATTATAAATTTGACGCAGTTTGGCAAAATGCTGTCCTTCATTGACTTCTTTTTCAATCTCCGGAATTAAAATTTCTCGAACGATGTCGGTATACACAGATTTATTTGGATCGACGGAGGCTCCTTCAGATTTTCTTTGGGCAAAATAATCTTCTTCCAATAAAACCTTTAAACGGCTTTCGATAACAAAAACACTGCCGTCATGCTCATAAACCGTGGCTTTTTCCGGAATGATCCATACTTTATTAAATGTATTCGTTGGAATATCTTTAGTTCCGTATTCTTGTTCTGCTCTCTGATAAATTTTATCCCAGAACTTTTTGCCCAACTCTTTTTCAGGGAACATTAATGATGCGGTGATTTGTTTTAGAATATAATCTTGCGCTAAGAGATCCTGACCCATTTGCGTTTGTCCGAATCCGTCGGTAACAATACGATTTCCTTCATAAGGAGAAAGATTGACCCACATATCTTCTTCCGGAACGGTCAGCGATGTAAGAAAATATTTAACCAGTTTTGTTGTTTCGGCGCGCAATTCTTCATCGTTTACAATTTTTGAATCGCCGGTATCGATGATAAATTCAAAATGCAAAGGATTTTCGGGATCGATGGTTAGACCCTTGATTTGTATCGGAACAAACGATGGTGTCATGGTTAGCATTGAACCTACCGGCGGTAGGATCGTTGACGATATGCTCTGCGCCAAACTCGGCGGAACAATGGTGTTCATTGTAAATGCGCAAAGAATTAATATAGACACAAACTTTTTCATAAGGAAAATTTTCTTTTTCATGGTTTATTAATTTAAATAACTTAAATCTTCAGGTTCTCTGGCGTTTAATTCTGATTGAGAATAATCATCTGTTTCATCCGCAGGCATATTTTCATCCGCGAAACCGAGCAACATCGGCAAATTCACTGGCGTCATTTCAATAATAATCGGATAAAAACCGTCGATATGCATATTGATGATTGGCTGTTGATTAACCGGAAGCGGAATTCCTCGTCCATCACGCTTGATTTGCAAATCCAAATGCGCTGGATTAAGGTCGATACCGCCGTATTGGCTGAGCGAAGCGTTATCAACCGCGGCTTTTGGATTTTGAATTAACTCAACGAGAACTTTGACGCCGCCTTCGATTGTCACCATCGTAAAGAAAACCTTTGTTCCATTCGCTCCGTCACGGACAGGCAGTACGACATTAATACCATTTGTTTTATCTTTAGCCGCTGCGGAAATCGCTTTGTGAGCCGCTTGAATGTCGTCGGTCCAAACTTCAACTTGCTGAATCACCGCTTCACTGTATTCATTAATATGACGAGCGATGGTCAGCGGTTTCATGACTGTGACGATACTGTCGATGAGAATGTTTTCTTCTTTATCTTTAACGATGACATCCGCTTTAATGAATGATTTTCCGTCGACAGTTTGTTGATTAAATGGGGTGACGTCGAGAACCTTCACGTAAATATTTAATTCTTGATCAAGTTCAATAATACCTCGGTCCAATTCACTATTTCTGTTTTGAACCTTTATCACAATCGCATTAGCTGGAAAAATATTTGAAGCAAACGGCGGATTAAGAATTTGTTTTATGGTCATATTTAACCATTCTGCTTCTTGATCTTTGGCTTTAGGGTTGGTTTTAGCTTTTTTATTCCATGCTTCAACCAACGTGTGTGAGACGTCTATCTTTCTTCGGACAATATCGCCAGCTTCAAAGTCATCCTTTTTATCACGAAGAATATCCAAAATTCGCTTACTTCCATCGGGCATTGTTACTATAACTTCAAATTCTTCTGCACGGACGTCTTCCGGTACATTGGAACGATGAGGGTTTCCATTAGCCTCCCAGGCTTGTTCAAAATGTTCGGGTGTTAAAGCAATTCCAGCTGAGGCAACAGTGGCGTGTTCAATATGAGGAGAAACGGCATTCGAAACCGGAATAATAAATCGTCCCAGTACTGGACTCGTTTTTATGACCTGTTCTAACAATATGTCTCCAGCTAAAGCATAGTGTTGTAGAGCACGGTTTCGAATTTCTGGATCATCGCTCCAAACGCCTTCAACGACGGGAATATTTGATCGATGCAATGGGCCTAGTTTTGTTGGCACGGCTAAAGCAGTTTGAGGAATTTCCGTTTCTTCTACGTCCGTGACCGGTTTAGCTGTTGGAATTTCCTTATTGATGACAACAACTTCGACTGAACTTCCATCGAATAATGTTGCCGTAAACTGATGATCATTTGTGATTTTTATTTTATCTGATTTCCCCCGCCATTCATTCCAATGGTTGATATCGTCAACAATCTTTTGCATGGTTGTACCGGCAATATAGATTGCGTTGACCGCGCTTTTTCGAAATAAATTACGCTGATCATCGTCAGGAATCATTCCGCCCATGGCGACAAAAACATCATCCATTCCATTCTTATTTAAAAGGCTAGCGACTTTTGGTCCAATCGAATTATGAGCGTTAGAAAGAATGCTTAACCCAATGACATCAATATTTTCTTGGCGAGCTGTTTCCACAATTTGTTCCGGGGTGTTTTGCAATCCCGTATAAATTACATCAAAGCCGGCGTCACGAAAGCCATTGGCGATTGTTCGTGCACCGACATCATGACCATCAAGTCCTGGTTTAGCGACGAGAATACGTAATTTATCTTTTTTAGTCATTTTATTTTTTAGTGTATACTGTGAAACATACCGCATTATTTCTGAAACATTTCCCGCCAATTCAATGCCCATTTTCCCTTGGTGATCAGTATCACGGATAATATTCAGTTGTGATCCATTATCCGTCTGAATAGTGAATTGATCGCCTTCAGAAATAATTGACCATTTTTCAGCAATTTTTGAAAATTGTTCAGCATTCACACTTAAATTAGCCGCTGCTAAACCTCTGAGGAGTTTTGTAATATGACGATTACTGTTATTAAGATGAAGCGCGCCTAAAAGTTTTGTATATAAATTTGCAGCTTGATTGAACCATGCGTCCGCAATTGCAATTCTTAAATCCTCTGAATCAGAGGCTAAGGCATCAATGGTGACTTGTTCTGATGGCGGTAGAAGTTTCATACCCATGGCCTCGGTATTCATTGGCGGAAAATATTTCGTCGAACTGGTTTTAATATTCTCGCCTACTTTTGGAGTCAATCCGGCGGTAACTTTGGCTAGCTGAACAGCCTGCGAATGTAAAAGTGAAGTGATCAGATAATTCGCTAATGACGGAGTTAACCAAGTTGGAACACCCGTGGATCCAGTAACATTGGTAACAGGTATAAGGGCTTTCATTTCAGATTCTGCGGAAATAGATATTGATTTTTTATCAGATGACAAATCTTCAAGTTTTGTTAATTCAGCTTTTAATTCACCTTCCATTGTTTCGATCTTAGCTTCTAAAGCAAACATTCCGCTTAAAGGATTTTGAACTTTTTTGGGTAATTCATAACGGAATACATCGAGAGTATCTTTGGCAATTTGTTCGGCTAATCGAGTTTGATCTGTATGGCCATAAGGAGCATCAAAACGGGTAATGATAATATCTTGCGGATCAACACCGGCTAAATAAGCTTGATATGCTTGACGTGTGCCGCGGCTAATATTCAGCCAATGTTTATCTTCCGTGTATGTGGTTGCATCGGTTTTAACACCGACGATCAATTGCAATGCATTTTCATCGGTGATTCCCATTTCTTTGAGCATTTCAGCCCACATTCTACGTGCTAAAAATATTCGAGCGGTTTCTTCCATAAAATTATCGCTGGAAGAAAGCACAATACGGATTTGATTGGCAATGTCTGCACGTTCGCTGGGAGTATTTCCTTTTTCAATTTCCTTTTTAGCAGCAAATAAACTCAAAGCCAATTCCTGCATTCCATCCATCCCAGCTTCTCTTAATAAATATCCACTAATGTTATTTAATTTTTCTGGTCGCTGCTTAATAATTCCGCGTGTATATGGATACTCCCCGGGGCGCTCTTCAACATGCAAATGTCTAACATATGGCATGTCGCCAGCCAAGAAATATCCGCGGGCAATCCCTCGGTCATAAATTTCTTGATAGCTATTCCCAATAAGATTTTTTTGTGTTTCGATAAAGTTCCGTATATCTTGATCAAAAATTTCTGGCTTCTCTTGTATTGGAGGAGTCCATTCTTTGTCTTTCAAATCTTTCCAAACAGGTTGCGCATTCCATGGAGTCTTTCCGTCGGAGGCGCCATATATGCGTCGCATGCGGTCACTAATCTCTCCAACCGTAGCGTAAACTTCGACGGCTTTAAAAATATATGGCAGGACATTTTCAGTTTCATTTTTTAATGCTTTTTCAAGTTCATCCAAGGCGGATTGTACAGCGTCATTATCGCGAGTTTCCAAAACTTTCTTTAATCTTTTGCCCTGTTTTACATCGAAATTTTCGGTGTTCATCGGCCGAGCTTTGGGTTGAGGATAAGCATCTGCCCCGTCGGTGGAAATGTTGTACCCGACGATTTTTCGTTGTCCCCCTTCTAAATCTATTCGGTCCTGATCAGTTAAGCGCGTTCGTTCATCGACCATAAATTGGAGAACATCCAAGAATGAATCTTTTTGTGATAATTCAGATAATTCATTCCAAATTCCTTGCTCAATTCGATTTGTCTCAGCTTCCAAGAAATATGATCCGCCGAATGGATCATCTAATTCCATAAGGCCTGTTTCCGACTGTGCCGCGAAAAGCCGAAGCATAGCTTCTTCTTGAGCAAAATCCGTCGGTATTCCGATGGATTCATCAAAGGCTGCTCCGTCCCAACTTTGAACGCCGCTTAACGGTGCGTTAAAAGCACGGATAGCGTTACGGGCAAAATTCAGTGTCGTTGCGTACGGTAACCGGACTTCGCTTCCACCCGACCAGGTTGCAACCCGGGCGTTCGTTGCTTTTTGATACACATCTTTGAGCTTAGGATCAGTCACATTTTCAGGTTTAATGCCTAATCCATCACGGACAATTTTCGACCATACCCGTCGGAGTGCGCGAAGTTTTCCGACTTCTTCAAACGTATTCATTTTCAAATTGATAAACCAAGCCATCGTGGCCAATGATCCGGCGATTTCATCACGGCTTAGACCTTTGCGTTTTAATTCGGCGACATATTGAAGCGCGTTCGTTATCGTAAAAGCAATTTCTTTAACCGCATCGACGTTGGATTCACGGATATGATAACCAGAAATCGTAATCGTATTAAATCGCGGCAAATTGTCTTTCGTCCAACGAAATACATCTGTGGTCATGCGCATCATACCTTTATAAGGTAGAACATACGTATTACGCGCCGTGTATTCTTTCAAGCTATCATTTTGAACGCTTCCGGCAATTAATTTGTCTGGCACGCCTTTCTTACGCGCTGCAGCCACATACATGGCAAAAAGAATTGGCGCGGTTGGATTAATGGTCATTGATGTACTAATTTTCTCTAAAGGCAGTCCATCAAAAAGATCTTCCATATCTTGCAATGTGTTAATGGCGATACCGACGCGGCCAGCTTCTCCAACAGCTAAAGGATGACCTGTGTCATAACCATTTTGAGTCGGTAAATCAAAAGCAATACTAAATCCAGTAACACCCGCTTCTAATTGTTTTTTAAGATTGGCGTTTGATTCTTCCGCAGTTCCATACGAACCATAACGTCGTACCGTCGGCCATCGGCCAGCAGCGCGCTGCGTAACTGAAGGAAACAATCCGCGGACAAACGGCGCTTGACCAGGAATTCCAATTAAAGATTCATAAATTTTTGGATCAACTCTGTTAATGGCAGGATCGTTGACAGGCCCATAAAGGCTTGACTGATATGCTATTTGCTCAAGGACAACTGCAACCTCTTCTGGCTTTGCACCTTTTACTATTTGTTGCGCTTCTTCCCGTGTGATCGCTCCGCCGGTTTCTTTAAAACGTTTGCGAAGCTCTTCGACTTGCAGTGAAGCGATCATAGCATAGTCTTTTATTTCTTCCAATTCGGTCTTAAAACTTAATTGTGTAAAAATATTATGAACTATCGTCTCAGCTTCGACATACTTCTGATTCATAAATATCTGAACAGCATTTCCATAAGGAAAAGGTTGTCCAGATTGCGCCATTTGTGTGAGCATTTTTTGAAAATCATTCACACGCATACGCAAGGCTTCTAAATTAGCCAAATCCAATTCAATGCCATATGGCTCGACGGGCGTAATATCAAATTGTCCATCTTTAATCGCTTTGAGGTATGCGGCCAGAGCTATATTAAACAGAATATTCAGACGGGTAGGCACAGAATCATTTTCTTTTTCGTCGAGAATTTGTTTTAGGGCATCCTGTAAAATAATGTCACTTGATAAATGTGTTAACTTTTTTTTCATTTGACGTCGGATTTTAAGACCAGCGATACGTTGCATAATTTGCGGCGTCCCTTCGCCGATACGAATTTGCCGCGAATCCCGCAAAACCCGTTCGGAATGCGCCCATCGTGATGGATTATATGAGATGGTGTGAATTAGATCGTAGGAACGCTGAGCAATGTCGGCAGCAACTTCTCCGGCAATCCATTTCATGATCGCCGTTTCATAAGTCATGCGTTTGCCTCGGTCATTCATGTCAGATGTTTTTTGCAGCATAGCCCGCACGCTTAGCCGTTCGGCTTCCATTAAGTCAATCTGAGAAATATAATTTTGAGCGTGGGGCAAGTTCGGATTTTCTCGCAATGCTTCTTTTAAAGCTTCTTTGGCATTCTCCACCGCGTGGCTTATCACGCCCAATCCTCGAGAGGAAACAAAAATACGCCCGCTATCCATGGCGTGCATAGCGGTTTTAAATCCTTTACCAACTTCACCTAATATATTTTCTTTGGGAATAAATACATCTTTCATAATGATATGGCTGTTGCCAATTCCCCGCATTCCCAATAAATCCATTTCATGAACTTCAATTCCTTTTTGGAATTTACCATCTTGATCCCGAAACGGGACTAGGAAAAATGCAAATTTATTTAAATCTCGATCAGTAGCCTCGCCTGTTTTTGCCAATAATACCAACCACGGAGCTACGGTCGCGCTTCCAATCCAAATTTTTTCACCGTTAATAACATAACCTTCAACACCATCACGTTTTGTTAAATGAGCCGTTGTCTTAATTCCGCCAACGTCCGATCCGCTGTGAGGTTCGCTCTGTCCGTAAGATAGAGGAATTTCTCCGCGGACAACTTGCGCGACAATTTCTTTCTGTTCGGGAGTGCCGGATTTGAGAATTGGAACGGAAGCCGTGTGCGGAACACCGGAAAATATACCGAAGGCCGGAGCCGCTTTAACCAGTTCCTCGACGACGATGGCCCAGCTTAATGTGTCAGCTTCTTCACCGCCAACTTCTTTTGGATAACCGGGTTTTGTAATGCCGGCATCCCCCATTTTCTTCAATATAGAAAGCGGATACTGTCCATCACGATCAAGCTCTTCATACATTGGCGCGACGATATTTTCCGCAAAATTGCGAATTTTCGATTTTAGAGAAATCTGATCCGGTGTTAATCCAAAATCTTCCCATGAACCTTTTTTAAATACCTCTTCAGGGTCAAGAGATATGTTTTCCGGAGTTGTTTTTGTTAAAGATTGCCGATAAGTGACAATGGCATGTAGGGCCTGTGCCTCACGCCAGATTTTTACAGCCGGCGTATTATTTTCAAATCCGCGCGCCGCAAAAATTTGAAGGACACGGTTGGCTATATCAACCAGCATGGCGGTTGGATTCGGGGATGCATTGATGTTTTCTACATCCGTTTGAATACCATCCATTAATCGTTTTAAAGATGGGAATTTATTGATGGATTGTCCAAAGGCGCGTCTTTCGGCGGCATATTTCTCGCCCATTTTATATATCCTTTGGGCTTCGGAAATAGCCAGGGCTCGAATGATTTTATTTTCTTTATTTTGTACAGCTTTAAGTATTTCGGAATCGTCTAAATTATCAGTGATGAGTTTGGCTCTAACACGGTTAAACTGAACTTGAGCAATATTATTTTCAGCCAAGCCCATGGTGGGAACAGATTTTTTGGTTATCCCTTTTGGATTGTCGACTAAGAACGCTTTTGATTTTCCGTTGAGCTGCGCAAATACAATATAAAAAGAAGCCCGGCCTCCATTGACAACAGCCGCCTTCGTTCCGGATAGTTCATATTCTTCATCGCTGACTTTTTTTGCAACTGTTATTTGTTCATCATCAATGGCCACAGAAGGAATAAGTTTTTCGCCATCAATTTGGGAAATTAAACCATTTCTTAAAGTCTCATTTATCATAAAATTTAACACTAATTTGGCTTTTATATTTTCTATATTCTTGATGGCTGAAGGAATAACTAAAACAGCATTGTCATTGTCGCCTCGGATGAGTTGTTGACGGTCAATTTTAAAAAGGTCTCCTAGCAGAGGCAGTTTATTGAGGACAACAACTTTTTTGGGGACTTTATAAGCAGCCAAATTCTTTTTGGCAAATTCTCGTATGGATGGCTCTAAATTTAAAGTATTCATGCCCTTTTTCGGGACGACAAACGCGACAACAACTTCCCCCCAATGTTCAACGAGCTCAGCAAATGCCGGATCATCAGGAAAACGGCCAGGATCACTTATACCGACGACGGTAACTTCTTCGATAGCGGCGTTGGTTTTAATAATTTTTTCTACCTCCGACGGAATGACATTATCACCGCCGGAAATAATAATGTCTTTTAAGCGGCCGGTGATTTTTATATAACCATCTTTGTCGATGGAGCCCAAATCGCCGGTCCTTAAAAATCCATCTTCTGTAAAAGCGGCTTTAGTGCCCACAGGATCTTCCCAATATCCGGCCATAACCTGCGGGCCTTTTAACACTAATTCACCTTCTTCACCAATGGGAAGTTCTTTTTGCGTGGATGGATTAATGACTTTAAATGTCGTATCTTTTGACGGAATTCCGACGGTACCCGGCTTATCTCTATTAATCGGATTGGTGACTGAACTGGTTCCTTCTGTCAATCCATAACCTTCGATAACCCGTCCTCCGGTCACCGACTCAAATAATTGTTTTACATCTCTTAACGCGGCTCCTCGGCTTAAACCAATAAGGCCGGGGAATTTTTCTCCCGTCATGGCTAAAGCCTGAAATTGCGTTGGAACGCCGAATAAAATTTTCGCGTTTGTTCTCTTCAATGTTTCCGATAATGTCTGGGTATATTCATCGGTCGTTTGATTTTTGGGTAAACGGGGAACGATATATAACGGACGTCCTCGCAGAACAGTTCCTAAAATACTATGGCTTCCGTACGTTCCCGGCGGTAAAGTGCTGACGACAGGGCCTTGAGGAGCATCATCAAGCCACTCACTATACTCTTGCGTACTGAAATAAAAGTTTTCTTGTGTTTGCTTTACAATTTTTGATTCACCGGTTGTTCCGGTGGAAATAGCCAATTGGACTAAATCCCTCGGATCGGAAGAAATATTTAAGAAATCCGTTGTTTGATTGATTAAACTATTTTGAAAAGTCATGACGTGAGGTGTTGAAGAAATAGTTTCGCCGGAAGAAATGATATAAACTTTTAAATCTTTAAATTCATTTAAAATTGACAATAAATGTTGATCGTAATACACATTTAGAATAACCATCGCTTCAGGCGTGGTTTGGGTCAAATATTTTTTAATTTCATTCGACGTCCATTGGGTTTTAAACGGTACACGTACTGCCCCGGCTTTCCAAATTCCCAAAGACGCGATCATTTCCAAACCTGAGACCGGCGACATAACAGCCACACGGTCGCCTTTTTCAATCCCCGCATTTTTTAATACATGGGCAAATTGATTGGATTGGTCGCTGATATCCTGATATGTAAGAACATCTTCAATTGGATTTCCAGCCGGTGTGTATCCTTTAACCGTATGAACTTTTTGAGAAGGATTTTTTTGTAAAGCATCGTCGATCTTAACCAGCATGGATTGATCGGCGTTAATAATTCCATTATTTCCGTTTTCTAATAATTGAACATCTGTTCTGAATTGATCACCGCTGGGTTTAAGTCCTTTGGAAATACGTTTATATTGATCCGCGCTCACATAGCCGGCGCTGGACTTAATGATTTCTCGGCCAACGAGATCAACGAGCGTTGCGTTATCTTTTCCTACCGTCGAGAAACCGCCCGAAATGTATTGACGAGGAACGGTCTTTTGCTGGTCAGGATCATAATCTTCTTTGATATAGTTATAAACACCTTTTTTAAAGGCTTCTATATACTGCGCGTAAATTTTGTCTTTAACATTCTTATCGTCGAGATCAATCCCTATGAGTTTATTCTGATCGACGTAAATTTGTCCAAGTAATGACTCTTTTAAGTTCATCTTGTACCACGTCGCTAAAATCATCGACTGGTAAATTTGGCGTAGATTTGTGAAATTTTTACCTTCATTAACTTCCCGTTCGATTTCCGGAATAATAATTTCTTTCATGATCGACGCTGTCAGTTGCCGATTATCATCTTTTAATTTTTGATTGTCCGCGGATGTCGACGAAGTATTGGATATAAGTGCTTGATAATCTTCTTCCAACATGACCTTTAAATGACTTTCCAGAACATAAGCGCTTCTTTCATGTTCATAAATCACTGCTTTTTCCGGAACAATCCAAACCTTATTAAATGTATCCAATGGAATTTCTTTTGTTTTAAATTCTTTCCAAGCGCGGTCATGCACTTTTTTCCAAAACTCAGCCCCTAATTCTTTTTCAGGATAAATCAATGACGCGGTGAGTTGTTTTAAAATATAATCCTGGGCTAAAAGGTCACGGCCCATTTCGGTTTGGCCGAACCCGTCGGGAATAATGCGGTCTTTTTCATGGGGTGAAAGGTTCACCCACATTTCATTTTCAGGAACTGTTAACGAAGCAAGGAAATATTTAATTAAGCGTGTTGATTCTTCTCGAAGCTGATCATTATCTTTATATTGTTCATTTCCAGTATCAATAATAAATTGAAAATGCAGCGGGTTTTCTTGATCAATGGTCAGTCCTTTGATCATGGGCGGAGTATAAACCGGGCTTACATTCAGCATGGTTCCAGGTTGGGGTAAAGATAAAACCTGAGCATAGCTCGGCGGTAGAACACAAGTCGAGATAAACGCAATATTGATAACCGTACAAAGAAATTTATAGGTAAATTTTAACTGGAATTTTTTAAACTGAATAATCACTTAGCTGCGTTCCTCATATTCTACAAGCATATGCTCTTTTTTTTGCAAAGGGTCTAGCGAACCGCGTTGGCTGTTTGAATTTGAATCTTTCTTTTCACCGGCTAACCCCAACAATAAAGGCACATTTAGAGCCGGTGTAATTTGAATGATCACCGGAATAAACCCTTCGATATTCATTTCCAAAAGCGGTTGATCGTCGAGCGGAAGAGGAACACCGCCCTCATCCCGGAGGATTTGCATATTCAGTAAGGAACGGTCTAAATTAATACCCCCTACCTTATCTTTTGTCGACGGTGTATTGAGATCTGCTTTATTCATCAAGTATGGATCTTCGGTTTCTGCCACCATGGCTATATCTTTTTCTGTTTGTGGTTTTTCCCAATCGGTCGTGCGTTCTAATGTTGATTCCGCGATTTCTGTTTTCAAGGCCACCAATTGATCACTGTTTAGGGATGGCGTGGATGGCGCAGAAATACGTAATTCTTGCGCTAATTTTTGTATTTTTTGTATCCCGTCAATGACAATGGTTTTTGTTAAACCAATTTCATGCGCAGAATCCATGCCCTTATCTAAACGATGTTGAGTGCGGTTCACCGTCGTGGTCATCACATAGAGTTGGACAAACATTTCTCCAAGCAGGTGAAAATATATACTGGCGGAAGGGTTATTTTTCGTAATGCCGCGTTTTTCAAATTCACTCACCATATTCAAAATAGTTTTAGCGGCTACTTTTATTCTAAGGACATCATCCGTCAACGGGCCTTCCGGAATATTCCAGTTTTCCAAAATGCTCAGGCCGGAATTTTCTTTTAAAGCCGTTAATCCCAAGGGGCCGATAACAACACCTAATAGGACATTATTTGATCCGCCAATCTGCGCGAGTGCGATGGAATCTTCGAAATATTTAGCGACTTCCGTTTCCCGCCCGAAACCCATGCCGCCGTGTTTTTGCACACCTTGACGGGCAATATCCTGGAATGTGTTTGTCCCGATCACTTTCAAAATAGCTGATTCAAAAACGGGATTACGGCCGCTATCAAATTCTGCATTGACAGCATAGACCATCGATTCCAAGGCGTATAACATGGCTTCTGAGTTGGCTAAGGATATTTGTACGGCACCGAAATCCGCGATGAATTTTCTTTTTAAAACATTATCTTTTTTGTAGGAAAATTGTTTGCGCTGAGTTACGTACTTTAAAGTTTCTTTAAACGCAATGTCACTGGCGCCTAAATAAATGGAACCCAAAGCAGTCCACGTATAACCTTGAATGTTTTGGTTGATCATATCGCTTTGATCCGCCTCACCGATCATGCGGTCTGCCGGAACGGTGATATTAAAATCAACAACCGCGGTCATAGCTGATCTCAAACCCATTTTATTTTTTTGTTCTGTGACCGAAATTTTTCCAGTATCGTTATGCTCGACGATAAATAAAGATTTTTGTTTTCCTTGTGATTCATTCAAAACCGAAGCTAAGATAATATATATGCTGTTGTCACTCGCATTAATCACATAATCTTTTGAACCCTTGATTTGGTAAGAAACAATCGTTCCATTCTCGTCGGTGATGGGCGTGGCGGTCGTTTCTAATACCGTATTGTCAGAATAAATATCTGAGTTATGCTCTTTTTCCGTGATGGCCATGGCCGCGATATTTTCACCAGAGTTAAATAGCGGTAAATATTTTTCCTTCTGCGCATCACTTCCAAAAAGTTTAATGGGCATAGAACCTACGCCGTTATGAACGGCTAAAGTAAGTCCTAGCGACGGGCTGGCATATGCCGCAAATTGATTCACCCAATTTTTTACAATGGTAGAGTATTCCGGATCAAAAAGGCCTAATTCTTTCAGTTCGTCCCAAATCTGCGTGAGTTTTAAATGGCCTTCATCCAAATTTTTATTAATCTGTTTAGAAACGACCATATCCGCGAAAATTTCTTTAAGACCTTCGTACATCGGGCCTTCAGCAAACTGCTCATTATCTTCCATAAATGGTAAAGCTGATTCCGGGTATTCACCTTTTTGACCACTAAAGAGGAATGTTGATACCGGTTTTGCGCCTTCCGTACTCACTATTTCTTCGTCGGTGGCTGTCGCAGGGGTCCACGTCATAAATTTATTATTCTCTAAAATATGTTTTGCTACTTGTATTTTGAGCTCCACAGGGCTTTCGGTACCCAGATTAACTAGTTTAATTTCATCCTGAGTCAAGATGAGCCCGGCATTGCTTTCGATTCGACGAATACCTTCTTCAACAACCAATTTAGCTAAATTCCTTTCATGTTGTGATTGAGGATTTGACAAAAGCAAATGATGTGTTCGATTAAGCGTATTCACTAATACGTACAGATCGGCGATCATTAATCCAAATGCATTAAAATATTCTTGAAGATGTTCTTTCCCGCGCTCCCGCAAGACCGACGTCGTTCCGTAGGTTTTAATCAATTTATCCTTGGCTTGCATAATTGTTTCGGCAGCCTGTTTTATATGCAAACTCTCGTCGTAAACAGGGCTATCTTGAGGGATTGTCCAGCTGCCTAATAATTTATCTTTTTTGTCTAAGTATTTCATGGATAAAGCGGCGATGACCTGTGACGAAAGAACTTCATTCGCCCCTTCAAAAATAGACATGACAACGGAATCACCGAGTATGCGGTTAACATGCGTTGATTTGAGAAAACCTTCATCATCACGCAGATTGACACCCATCTGGGCAATTTTCTGAAATGTGTTGGACCCCCAGACCTTGGCTATTGATGCTTCTAACCCCGGTGCTTCATTGTTATCTAATAACGCGCTGACGGCATAAACCAAGGCTTCCATCGCATAAATATTCGCTTCCATTTCGGCGATATTGGTTTGAACAGCGCTAAAGTCGGCCAAGGGATGTCCGAATTGCTGACGAGTAAGGATCCAGCGTATACTCTCATCGAGAATACGTTGGCTTCCGCCTAAAGATCCGGCGCCAATCGCTAATCGTCCATAATTAAGAATACTCATGCCGATTTTATCGCCTTGGCCTAATTTGCCTAAAAGGTTGTCCATCGGTATCAGTAAATCATTAAAAAATATTTCTTGGGTCGCAGATCCGGGAAGCCCAATTTTTTCCATTTCGGGTCCAAATGAAAAAGTATCCGGTGTGGAATCTTTCTTCTCAACGACAAAAACGCTTTTTAACCATTGTGGGGCTGCGTCTGGTTGATCCTTATTCCATTCAGGATTTTGGACAGACACAAACACGGTGAAAATATCCGCAAAACGTGTATTGGTAATATATTGTTTTGAACCATTTATTTTTACATACTTTTTGCCATCTTGCTCGACGATAACCCCGGTGGTATCAAATACAGTTTCCTGATTAAGAGTATCAGACCCATGATTCGATTCCGTCAACGCATAAGCGCCGATCATTTCTCCCGAGGCTAATTTTGGCAAATATTTTTTCTTTTGTTCTTCCGTTCCGTAAATTAAAATTGGAAATGTAGACACGCCGCCATGAACACGCACCAGCGATCCAATAGACGCGTTCCCATACCATGCCCATTTATCCGCCAATGATTTAACAATTTTAGGGAAGGCCTTTTTACCATCACCACCGAGTTCAACGGTTCGATATTCAGCCGGTACCGACATGCCTAAAAGACCTAAACCGCCTAATTGTTTAATTAAACTTTCTCGTGATTCATTTTTCCCGTTAACGGTAACTTCATATGGTTCTTCGACGTGAATTTCTTTCGTGTCAATCCTTTCACCCACTGATTGTACAATTTCAGAATTTTGACCCAAGATGGATTCAAACATTTGATACATTGTGTCGACATCAGGATGATCTTTAACATTTTCCGGATAAAGGACAATTTTAGGATTATCATATACAACCAAATTGCCGTCCGTTAAAAATCCTCCGGTTATTCCCTTTTTATTCTCAGGATTTTCGCCAACCATGGATTGATCTTCATTGAGTTCTTTTGCGGCTTGTTTTAAAGTTGTCGTATCGACATTGCTTCCAAAGTCAGCTAACGCTACTGTCACAATGACGTCGGTATTACCCGGATTCATTGCATCTTTTTGTGAAGCGCTTAGCATCCCGGAATCATCTATATCCTGGCGAGTGATTTTTAAATTTGTAAATGTTTCCCCACCGGAAAAATATCTTCTCGGAACCATTTTCTTAGATGCTGAGTCATAATCTTCTCTTATATAGTTGTAAACACCTTTTTTAAAGGCCTTCATATATTGGTCGTAAATCTTTAGTTTGACATTTTTATCCTCAACATCAATGCCGCGTATTTTATTCTGATCGACGTATACTTGTCCTAAAAGACTCTTTTTTAAATTATCTTTATACCAGGAAGCCAAGATCATGGAATTATAAATCTGACGCAAATTCGCAAAAGTCTCTCCCGTGTTAACTTCTTTTTTGATTTCCGGTAAAATGACTTCTTTAATAATTTCTTTTGCTGAACTACTTTTTATCGACGAGGAACCTTGAGCCTGGATGACACCATCTAACTGGGAATACTCTTCTTCAAGCATGACGTCCAACTCACTCTCAACGACAAAGGCAGAATTTTTACCTTCAAAAACAACCGCTGATTTAGGCACAATCCATACCTTATTAAATGTATCCATCGGAATATCTGTTAGACCATATTCGGATTTCGCCCGTTCACGGACGCGCTGCCAGAATTTTTGGCCTAATTCTTTTTCCGGATACATCAAAGAGGCCGTCAACTGTTTGAGAACATAATCTTGGGCTAAGAGATCCCGTCCCATTTCGGTTTCTCCAAACGAATCAGGAATAATTCTATCTTTTTCCGTCGGAGAAAGATTGACCCACATTTCCTTTTCTGGAATGGTCAAGGAAGCGAGAAAGTATTTAATTAGTTTTAACGATTCGTTTTTGAGGGCGGTCGCATCAAGAGTTGTGTCGCCTTGATCCACCATAAAATCAAACATAAGCGGATTTTCAGGATGAATGGTTATGCCGCGCACGATGACCGGCATAAACTTCTCCGTTAGGTTAACCATTGCCCCGGGTTGCGGTAATGCAAATGCGGTTGGTAAAACCTGAGCATAACTCGGTGGGAGAACCGAAGTTGAAATAAACGCAACATTGATGACCGCACAGAATAATTTATAAGCAAATCGTGGCTGAAACTTCTTAAATTGATTAATCACTTAGCTGCGTCCCTTATTAGTTTAGTATGCTGGCTGTTTCTAAATCTTCGATACGTATGTCTTCTTGTTTATGCAAAGGATCAAGTGAACTTTGTTGAGTTCTTGAATTCGAATCTTCTTCTTCCGTCTCTAAACCGAGAATCAATGGTAAATTAATCGGCATTGTTTCAATGAGAACCGGATAAAATCCATTGATGTGAATGTTCATCAATGGCTGCTGATTCACCGGCAATGGAATTCCTCGTCCATCACGCTTGATCTGAAGATTCAAAAATTTTGAATTAAAGTCAATACCGCCGTATTCTTTTTTGGATTCAGCGATATTATTATTCAGGCTAACATCGTTTTTTTCTCCAATCAAAGCGGAGTCAATTTTTTCAGACGGTAAGTAAAAACCTAAAGAGTTTAAGTCGTTAATTGGCATTTTTAGTATTTGATTTCCGACCAACAACTCTTTCCATTTTCCGGAATCGACAAAAAATTTATCCAAAGATATACGGGCATTAAGGTATACATCATCCCCGTCGATCTTAAAATTGCGGCTTACTTGCAATGTCGTTCGAATTTGATCATTAGCATCTAATCCGCTAGGAGCAAATGATGTAAACCCCTTTAATTTAAATTCCCCTAATTCCGCCGTGTTCCCGAAAACTTTTTCAACAATGGCAGGTATAAATGCCTTTGTTTCCAAGGCATACATTCCTAGGGCGCTATTTGGGTCTTTAAATTTTGATTTAGCAGCTAATATTGCGAATTTCTCAGATAGATCAATGGCCGGATTCTTATAAAGATTGATTTGATTATCAGAAATGGTGGGTTCTATGATTTTTGAGGTAATCATGAAAGCCGGAAGCAATCCCTCTTCGTTTTTTATGGGCAGTTCTGCCGCAGTTTCTTCGGGCAGACCTTTCAGTCCTGGTTTAACAGCTCCGATAAGAACAGACGCTTTGGTTGCGATTAATTTATTTTCATACATTTTCTGCTGGGCTAAGGGTAATTCATCCCAAGAAAATACTTCGGGTTCAGGTACGCTTATGATGCCTTTTAAAACTAAATCATTTAATTCCTTGGTTTGTGTGTGGTTCGCATAATGAGTCCCAAGAACCCAAGGATAAATTTGCTTTTGGAACATCCAAATAAATCGGGCATCAAAGACTAAACGTTTTCCTTTTGTTGATTCAACATATGTTACGACGCCATGAGGACGCACGACAAATACGCTGATATCCAAAGTATTTTTGTTCCCCGCTCTTTCAACAATTAAGTCGGGCTGACCGCCTAAAGCTTTTACAACCGATCCTCGGATTGGATCCAGTACTTTGATACGATACTCATTAAATTCTTCAAGATTTTTTGCCTGTTTATCTGCCGGGATGTCTGGATGAGGAGGTGTAGGCATATCTTCAGGAAAAGAAATCGGATTTAAATCTACAATACCTTTGATATATGTCTTTTCTAAATCCCAGTTTTCGACTGTATTTTGTTCTTCTTGGCTTTTAACGATGAAAGCAATATTAGTGCTGTATTTTTTAACTTCCTCAAAAATTTCTTTAGAAAGTTGATCAGCACCATATATCAGCACTCGTTTAGCGTCGCGTACACCAGCTTCTTCTAACATTTGAAGTGGCGTTTTTTGCTTTTTTGTATTCTCATCCAACGGTAAATCTTTTCCCATAAAGGTAAATTTGAAACCAAATGTTCCGGCAAAATGAGTGACTTTTCCGGAATCTTTAGCTAAATATTGACTAATTGGATAAGTTGTTTGGCCGATTTGTTCCGCAACGGCATCGGCTAATTCACCACCCGTTAGAGAAAGAAAATATTCTCTGAACTTATTTAACATTTCAATTTGTTTTTGCTGCTTTTGGGGATTGTTAGAGAGTTCACCCCAAATTTCAGCATCACTGTATCCCAAAATTTTAGGAAGTTCAGTTCGATTAATCACTTGAGTGGCCCCGAATTTTCTGGCTTGTTCCGCTCTTGAAGCACTGGAAACAACCGCCACAATATTCTTGGCTCCTAAATATTTAGCGATCTGGACATTAAAAGCTCCTACTCCTGTTGATGCCCCCCAGATTAATACAGTATCTCCCTTTTTAACACCCAGTTTGTATTTCATATCTCGCCAAGCTGTGTCGGCGACTAAATGATAACTGGCGGCTTGTTCCCAAGTCATATTTGCCTCTTTCGGATGTACTTGACGTTCATCCAAAGCGACAAATTGACCGAACGTTCCATCCGGAGTTTCATACCCGGTGATAACAAACGTTCGTTTTTGCATGGTATCGCCATGATCAGGATCTTTTTCAGCGCGGTCATCTTCACCGGTAGCCATAACAACCTGATCACCAATTTTATATTGTGTGACATGTTTGCCAACGGCCACAACAATGCCTGAAGCATCACTACCTAAGCGTTGTTCATCGTGGAATTTATTCAAAGGATAAGTAAATGGAGAAATGGGAAGACCTTGAAGGGCCCATGTTCCATTAAAATTTAATCCTCCAGCCATAACTTGGACAAGGACTTCATAATCGCCCACATCGGGAACGGGTTGAATGGATTTTTTAAACGCATCAATTGGGTCACCATGCTCACCGCGTCGGACTACATATGCTTCCATATGTGTTGGAAGTTCATCCGGCGATGTAACAATTTTTCCTCTTGGCAGAAGGTATGGTTTTTTGGCCAGCATCGCTCGATCTTTACCCGGTTCCATGAGTTTTAATACTTGTCCTTTTAAAACCATTTCTCCATTTTGATTCGTGATTTCAATCGTGACTGGAACTTTAGGAAGATTGTCTTTAGTCAATTTAATTTGATCAGCTGCAGGAACAGTAGCTTTGGCGGTCAATACATCACCTAAATGAATTTCAGCTCCGAATTTTACATTTGTTGCATTCAATAATATGTGGCCTGGGACGGCATTGGCGGAAGTACCGGCCATCATTTTAAAGGCAGCTAATTGACTTAATAAATCCCGGCTTGTAATCAAATTAGATCCTTGAACATTTTCTAAATAACTGGATGTGATTTCCTGCTTGAACGTTTGTTCTCGAGGACTTTGTGGATCAGTAAAATCGTAAATGACGGCCGGAATAGAAGCCGGCACCTTTTCTGCTGATTTTAAAGAATCATTATTAATTTTTGGAATGATTTGAGAATCAGTGCTTTCTATTAATAAAACTTTGATTTCACTGACTGTTTTTCCGTCTTGATTGATTACACTAATTTTTACATTGGCTTTTTCATTGTCGACACTCGTAACATCAATGACCGGGGTAATCGTATCATTAAAGCGTACAGGAGCTAAGAATTTAGCGTCGTCGACTTCTTCAATTTTATAAGCCGGTAATTGAGCTTTTAAAGAACTTAAAGCCTTAGTTACCGTCAATAATCCATGAGCAACTAATCCTTTAAATTTTGAGGCGTTGGCATAAGCTTCATCTAAATGATAACGGTTTTGATCGCCATCTTTAGCAAACGCATTAACCATCCAAGGACGCATCACAATGGCCGGAGCTGTAATTTTTTGCCCGGCAAAAACTTTTTCACCGCTGCCTTCTCGTCCGCCTGGACGCATGGCTAAAAGTAATTTTTCTCGTGATTTTGCATATCGAACTTTTTCCGTATCGGTTAATTGATTTGTCTTTAAAGCTTTTTCTAATTGTCGGAATGGAATTCGAGCTGAAGCAGCGTCGACGATTTCAATAGCGCCGGTTAAAGGATCCTTATAACCTACCGCACCTAATTGCCGTTCTTGATCCGCTTCGGCATACAGATCCATCAGTTCCAAATCTCGTTCTAATGAATTTTTCCAACGTGCTACATAAATTTTTCCTTCGGCAGTAGCTAACCAAGCTTTACGTTCCTCTGGAGTAGAAAATTCTGGCATAATTCCAGCTCGCTGCGGGCTCATGGCTTCAGTAATTTCATCAACTTGATTCAAGTTAGCTAGTTTTCCTTGAAATCCCCAAATGGCTGAGGTCGCAACTTGTTCTGTTAAATTCTCATCCGCGCTATAACCGTCGATGGAATCGACTTCGGCATGAGCGGTCATGGCAATAAATAAAGAATGATAATAATTGTATCCTCTCGTTTCCGGATCATCTAAATCTTCAGTCGGCATGGTAGGCAAATTCAAGATGGCCCAGCTGAGGCGTTGACTGGAATACAAAAGAGCTTTAGCTGGATCGGTGCCGAGATAGCGGGATTGCTCCTCGACCACTTGCGGGTCATTAAAGCTGACGGCAATTTTTAAGCTGCCTGCGTTTAATCCCAAATCACTTTCTGCTTCTGATAACAATCCATCCACATCTCTTACTGTTGATGCATTCTGTATGTTATTCAGGTTAAATCCTTGAAAATATCCATTTAACTCAGTTACAATTTGTTTAATTGATTGTAGGGAATCAAGCTCATCGACAACAAGAATACTCTTTGTTGTTTTAGCCTGAACTAATATTTTTTTAATTTCAGACAAATTTTCTTTTTTCCCGAAATCCAAAATAATAGTATCAGCATTTGAATCCAGAGCTTTTTTAAGCCCATCAATATTTCCGGATGAAACAGTGACCACAGCTCTGGATAAAACCACATCTTTAGGTGTTAAAACTTTAGGAGCTAAAATTGGACGGCTTTCACTAGCGTATTGATCTAGCTGTACCAAATCAAATCCTTGTAGTTCATCATATTGAATATCTTTTCGGACAATCTTTGGGAATTTTCCGATGAATGATTCCATGCCTTTCAAATGCGCTGGATGAACGCTCCATTTGCGATGAAGGCCAATATTAATAGCCTTGACTGTATCCTCGGCTGTTGCTTCTGGAGTAAATTGAACGGTAATACCTAAACCGGCGGATTTCCCTATATTATTAGCGGCTTCAACCAAGCGTAATAAGGCATAACGCATAAATGGAAATTGTTCGATTTGAACTTGATTTTTTCCACCCGTCGCTGCGGTGTAATCGACGACTCCTAATTGAACTTCTTCAACTTCAGGAGCTATTTTTAAAATATTTTCAGCGGTCAAAACAGCGCCGGGAAGTTCGGTTAAAACAAAAATTTTGTGACGACCAACGACCCAGTTTTGTTCTTTCTGAATGGCGCGTAAAATAGACGCGCCGATTTTGATATCTTCTGGGCCTTCTACTTTAGGCATATAAATACCGTCTACCAAATGACCGACTTTACGAAAAACTTGAGAATAATCCCCTGCCGACCACTTTGTTCTTAAATTATTCGGGCGGAAAAGAACCATTTGATCTTTATGGAATTGATTTTCAGGATTTAACGTATAAACAGTTTTTCCGTCGACAAGACTTTGTGTAAAGAAACTAGTCATCGGATATTTTTCATCATCAGCCTGAAGCGCGTTCTTCTGCAAGAAATCAAATTCATCTTGTGTTAATCCTTCACCTTTAAAAGCCCGGATCAATTGTACGATAACACCGCGGGCAATTTCTTTACGAGTTGTCGCAACTGCGTCTTCCAAGTCTAATAAAAGAATCGGAGCTTTCATGCCGGCTTTGGCGGCCAAAAACATAAATTTCCAGTTGTCTCCAGGAAAAACGTTTTGAATATCGCGCGGCTTATATTCCCAAGCTAAACGGGCGACAGCTTGCTCGACGGTGGCATTCGGATCAGCGACGCGCATAGCCTCAAGACGCTCGGCCACGACCGTTTGTGCGGCCGTTACATTTCCGCCAAAAGCAGTAAGAATTTCCGGTGTTAAAGCCTTTTCATCGATGGAGGCTAAAAGAGCAGAATCATATTTATTTTCTTTAATCATTTCAGCGACGGCTTCTGAGCGCGTAGAAAGATATACAGTCTCTCCGGCTTGACGAGCTAAACTTTTTTCTGTGTCCAGACGGAAAAGATAAGTGTCGACATCAGCTTCAGTTACTTCAACGCCTTCTTTTAGAGCTTGAAGATTTAATGAAGAATCTCCGTATCCCAGGACAGTTTGCATCCACGCATCATTAATCACCGTCGGCTTGATTCCGAAAATATTAAAGATGGATACTAAATCATCTGACAATTCTTTAGTGTTGGTGAGTTCCAAACCGTCGTAATCATGGGTTAATAATTTGACAATTTGAAGGGCCAGTGCACCGACGGAAGCTTTTTCCGTGTGCAATTGATCCAATTTCTGAAACGCCTTGAGTTCTTCTCCCGAGCCGTCTTTAATTAAAAGAATTCCGTCTAAATTGACTTGAACGGTTAATTCTGTATTAATGGTTGAATTTTTATCTTTCAAAAAAGTAAATATTTTTGATAAAGCTTGGATCCAGGCAGGATAATATTTTCTTTCAAAATTTTTGGATTCTGATAAGGCAAATAATTTAGAGATTTCATAAGGACGATGATTGCGGATAAGTTGCCCTATAACCTGGGAACGGTCAGCACGGTGATTTAATCCAGGGAGGGTTCCACTATGCTCGACGAAATAATCGACAGTGTCCTCGGGAACGTCAAGCCCTGTTTTTTCCTTAATATTCCGATTTATTCTAGAGCCCGAGAATTGAGAACGATTGGCGATTAATTCGTCTTCTAATTCTTTTCTTTCTTTGCTGATAATGACTGGTTCTTGTTTGACTGGTTTAGGAAAGCTGTTTTCAGGGAAAAGATTTTCCAAATAGTCCTCAACCCAATTAGGGTCCACAGCTATCTGCGCGTCTTCAATTTTTTCAATCGGTTTTTGTACCTTTGGAGCATCTTCATCGGTTAAGTCTTCTAATAAAGCGAAATCAGCTCGAATCTGGTTTCCTTTCGGAGTTAAAGCTGCCTGATCCGTAGCGGCTAAACGAGTGGTCTTCTCTCGTGTGATCAATTCTGCTAAAGTCGCATTATCTTCGGTTTTTGGAACAAATCCGCCGGCGAAATATTGACGAGGTGTTGACTTATGAGTGGCTGAATCGTAGTCTTCCTTAATATAGTTGTAAACACCTTTTTTAAAGGCGGCTAAATATTGTTCATAAATTTTCTGATTCGCGTTTTTGTCGTTTAAATCAATTCCTTGGACTTTATTTTGATCAATATAAACTTTTCCTAAAAGTGATTCTTTTAAATTCACTTTGTACCAGGTCGCTAAAATCATCGACTGATAAATTTGACGCAAATTGGCAAAATGGCTGCCTTCATTCACTTCTTTCTCGAGTTCCGGGATAATAATTTCTTTAATGATGGCGGAAGTAACTTTACTCGTGGATTCCGCCTCATCTTGCTTGACATTATTCATACCAAAAGCTTGCTCACCGATATTTTTGTTTAAGGCTAAGTAATCTTCTTCCATCATTACTTTTAACCGGCTATTGACGACATACGCGCTGCCGTCATGTTCATAAACGGTTGCCTTCTGAGGAATGATCCATACTTTATTAAAAGTATTTAAAGGAATATCTTTAACGCCGTATTCTTTTTTTGCGCGTTGGTGGACCCTGTGCCAAAATTTTTCACCCAATTCTTCTTCTGAATACGTTAAAGAAGCCGACATTTGTTTGAGAATATAATCTTGAGCTAATAAGTCACGGCCCATTTCGGTTTGACCAAATGTGTCCGAAATAATGCGGTTGCCTTCATACGGAGAAAGGTTAACCCACATTTGATCTTCGGGAACGGTTAAGGATGCTAAGAAATATTTGACTAGTTTTGTAGATTCTAAGCGGAAAGCGTCTGGATCGTTTGTTTGCGTGTCGCCGGTGTCAATAATAAAACTGAAATGAAGAGGATTTTGCGGATCTACAGTAAGCCCTTGAATGATAAAAGGATTAAAGGTATTTGTAACATTAAACAGGGTCCCAGGTATAGGTAAATGGAATACGCTCTGCGCCGAGACTTGAGGAGGTAGTATTGATGAGAAAATAAATGAAAATAAGACAAAGGTGGAAGTTATTTTTCGGGTTAAATTTCTTTTATTTCTTTTAAAAATCATCATAACTCATTTCCTCTCAATAGTTTAAACAAATTTTTATCTAAATTTGACAAAAAAATATAAAGGGCATCAAAAAAAAGACGCGCTGCAAAAAATAAAATTAACTAAAGTTGGGTGAAATTTAACTTCTAAAGATTGGGGAATTTGGAACTACTTATTGAATTGAAACGAGTATACATTAAAGTCGATCCATTGTCAAAAATATTTTTAACAATTATCTATACTGATATACTAATTAACTAAATATCTTTGAGGAGCTGATTTTCCGGGGCGCTTTGGATTTTTCTCGACAAAGATTCCAAGGATTCTTTGATCTTTTTAATCTCCGCTGTTTCCGCATAGGGAATATTGGATAGTCCATTCTCTTCCATCAAACGTAAAACTTGATGGATAGTCAATTGATGTATATCCCGGGCGGGCTGATAGGCGACAATTTTTCCTTCATTGAATTTTACCTCGGCGAGAATTCCCGCTTCAGTCATTTCAAAAATAACTTGATTCGCTAAGCGTATGGGCAGTTCAAGGGATTGGGCGATTTGATTGGCTGTTAAAGGAACTTCAGCTTGATAAAATCTTTTGATGGATACTTGAGCTATGCCTAATGCGACAATTTGTTTGAACTTCCGGCTGGCTTTTAAGCTGTCGGGTTCAAATTCATATGTATCCACATTTTGTTCCGCAAAAGAAAGTTCAGCCCCGAATAAAACGATGAGCCAACTGGTTTGTAACCAAATTAAAAAAAGCGGCAGAGCCGCAAAACTTCCGTAAATCGCGCCATAACTGGCTACACCCACTTGAAATTTAATGTAAATCCATTGCCCGAGTTGGTAGAATGTTCCTCCAATAATTCCTCCGACCAGGCCAGCTTTAAAATTAACTTTTGTATTGGGCAAAAATATATAGATAAAAGTAAAAACAGCCCACATCACACAAAAGGGTAAAATTTTAAGACATAATAAAAGGATTTCCCCGACGGGCCCTAAAAAAGATAGTTTTGCCACGATGAGGGTGACTTGACTCGTCATGAACACCGTTAAACTGCTCGACATGATCAACAGAATCGGACAAATCATCATAATCGACATATAGTCGCTGAATTTACGGCTGAATGAGCGGGCTTTTTTAACACCCCAAATAATGTTGAAAGAATTTTCAATATTCCCCAACACTTTAATGACTGTATAGAAAAGGATGGCGACGCCCACTCCGGCAATGACTCCTCCTTGTGTATTCTGTAAAAGTGAATTTGAAAAGGCCAGAATTTGACGAACAGCTTCTTCTTGTCCTCTCAACTTTTCATACAGCTGTGTTTCCAAAAGTTTTTCAAATCCAAAACCTTTCGCGATGCCAAAGGCCATGGCCACGACGGGAACAATGGATAACAAAGAATAAAATGTCAAGGCCGAGGCGCGCAGCTGGCAATCGTTCTCGTCAAATCGGCGGACAGCCAACATCATGATCCGTAATTGATTGATCCACATCGAATGCCGTCCACTCAATTGACTTTTACGGATGCGCCAGATATCGTCTGTTAAATACTTTTTAATTTTTTGGAAATCCACGGTCATATAAATTTCTCAATAATGCGGTGGTTTATCTTCTTCATCCAGCGGACGAACCAAACGTTCGTCACTCATCTGCATGCTGAGCTGTTCAATCTTCTTTTCTAAGGAATCAATTAATTTCTTCTGACTATTGACTACTTCGGTAAGCTCATCGACGGATTGGTCTAAAAATGCCGTTTGTTTTTCCAGTTCAATAATCTTTTTTTCTAATAATGAGTTGTCCATAAGAAAGTCTGTTTTTCCATTCAAAAAAATTTACGTGAGCTTGGCCTTCTTGGCACACCACGCACATAATAAAATTGTATCGATAACAACGGCGATAAAAATAGCGAGTACATTTTGAAACAAGAAAATCACCAAAAGAACCGGGATCGTCGTCCATAAAATAATAAGCATCAACGTTGCAAGGGCGTCATGATGCCCCATGTTGATGGTCCATCCCATCCACTTTATTTTTTTAGGGAGAATGACGTATGGATCCGATTTGCACGCGTACACCGTTCCGCCGTAAATATAATTCGTTCGGTCTTGACGGAATTTAAGGATTTCTTCCCGGGATAAATCTGTACGCATGTTCGTATCTGTAATTTTATTCAGGTTCCTCGACAGATTCTACCAGATTTGGCCGTGGGACGCGCTGACGATCTTGCTTACGTTTAATTCCTTCGCGCATTGACAATTGTCCGAGTTTAAAAACTTTGATGACATTTGAAGCAAGATCCGCTTCGTCATCGCTGCATTTCTCGGTAATAACAATATCATCTAAATGCGGCACTTTCAGGTCGAGGCGCACGCACGATGAGTTGGCTTTTTGATGATGTTTGCTCAATTTTTCGAGGATGACATGGCATTTAGTCACGTCGGAGTTGATAGTTTGAAGTTTAGCAAATTTTTCGGATATAAGTTTTTCAATTTGGGGATAATGCGGAAGATCATGAAAGGTAACTACCAGCGGGTTTTGCATATATGACCTCTTTCTCTATGGTTAATGCTATGTGTGGCGATTATTCTAAAATACAACGAACTATCTTAGCAGATTATCCTAAAAAGATAAGAACGATTTTTTAAAAGATAAATCATCTTTATCTGGGCGCGGATAAATAAAGATTTTATCAAGGCTGTTCATCGGAGCGACTAATCAAAAGAATGATTGCTAAAGGGCACAGTGGGAAAAAATGAAGTAAAATTCTTGAGATATTATAGACATTAATAATGAGTCCCTTTTCAACTACCAAACTCAAAGACATGAGTAAAGCAAAGAATAAAGTGATCGTGATCAGTAATACCTGAATATTTGAATCGTTTTTAATTTTTCTAATATTAAAGGCAGCGCTTACAAAGAGAAGCGCCCACAATATGTTCCAATTAGCCGTGAAAAAAAGGGCTTTGATAAATGCTACAAGGATCAATGGAATCTGCTGAAAGGCAGAATAAAAATTAAAGCTCAAATACTCCGTCGTATTATAACCATTCAGGATTTTATAGCCGAAAAACAGCGAGTAAATTCCTAAAGTCAAAATTAAAAAAATTGCCGCCTTTACCGCCTTCGCTTTATTATTTTCGGTCTTATATTTTATCAATATCGTCAACATAACCAGAATATGTACTAAAAGATAGGCAGTGCCTTCCTGCTTGATGAAAGTACCAAATCCGGAAAATAGCGCAGCCAAAATGAGAAATGTGTCTTGTTTTTGATCTTTCCAGATGAGCAAAAAAATAATCGCGGAACAGTTATAAAACATGAGTGATAAATCACGGTAAGTCGCACTGGCGTGAAAGATAAGCAAGTTCGATGAAAAAAGCATAAAAACACCCAACAGCGACCAGTTTTTATTGGTTTGAGACGCTAAATATTGATAAAACACTCCGGTAAACATGCACAGGGTTAATGGAAAAATAATCTTAAAGGTTTGTTCTGTCCAGAATCCTAAATTAGTGGAAATCCATACCGTCAGAAATGGAATATGCAATGGGTAAGCCCGATGAGCTAAAAATTCAAATGATTTTAATGACCGGTCAAAGTATATAACTTTGGCATTATAAATAGCGGTCGAAACGGAATCCCATTCGTATACAGGAAAACTGATAGCATTCCAAAATACGTATACAATATAGTAAACGATAATCGCCTTGATCAGAATGATCATGGACGGACTTAAAATATCATAGCCGGTGAATAATTTATGTGGAAGGATAATGGGCATAACCTCTTTACCGGACGTTCTTATTTTTTTAATCAGCCAGCTCCCTCCTCCTAGAAAAATAAGCACAGCGCTAATATTAAAAACGGAAAATTCAACATTCAAAATACCTAATATGAGCATGATTTGGCTCAAAATGCCGAATCCAATCCCGAAAGCAATAGCTGAGGAAACGGTCCAATCTAATTTATTTCTTCCACCTATCAAGAATAAAATTTGATATCCCATCCACCAGGGTAAAGATAGGCTGTAAATAAGTTTAAGGATTTCCATTGGATTCTTTTTTCATCGCGATCATGTTTATTTCATCAAATTTATACTTAATTTCGTATCCATCTGGAATGAATTGTTGGGCATTAAGCTTATAAAAATAGACGAGGCAATCCGGTTGTTCCTGCCGATTGTGCGCACGAATATTGATCACCGGGTAAGCTTGGTACGCAAATTCTTATGCATAATCATACCGGGATCATCCGTTATGTCTAAATCAGTGATCAGCTTTCCTTTTAAGCGTTCTTTCCCAAAAAATTGCTGACATCCATTTGCAAAATTTTTGATGCGTGTGGAATTATTAAAATAGCCTGGGCCAAAACTGACCAGGCGGGTATAGCGGTTTGAAAAATACCGAACATGCATGCTGATCTGAGTAAAAGAAATCAGAAGAAAAAAGAAAATAAAAAGGGAAAAGAAATAGTTTCTCCAGCCGTGATAGAAGCAGATTAAAAATGGATCAAAATATTTTTGTAAGGGTTTAAAGAAACTGATGAGTAAAGTAAGTAAAACGATCTGTGTGTAAATTACAAAGTAAATAACATGGCTGTTTCCATAAAAACCGGTAATATCCGGATGTGGAAAAATTCCATACAGGGTTGATTGAATAAAGTCGAACAGATTTGTCATGTTGAATATGCCGTTTTATGAGGAGGTTTCGAAATACTAAATTTCATTACAACATATCCGGGGTGGTTATTCCATTGATTTTTTATGTGTATTAAAAATTTCCTATATATGTAGGCATATCTTTCTATTAAAAATATACGTATTGTGTGTCTTGAGGGCTAATGGATAACACGCGCCATCTTTCCTTGATATTTGTCCATATCGTGTCTTCTTTTCCTTTATTAAGGCTCAAGGCTTCCTGAAAAGATTTTTCGGCGGCATTTTCTTGGCCGGTCAACTTTTCAAACAATCCTTTATTGATATAAAGATCCGTTCGAAAGTTTTTTGCTGTACCGGGGGTGCTTTCGATTGCCTTCGAAAAATATTCAATCACTTTTTGATAAATGATTGCTTTTTGGGAAGATGGATACCGCTCTGGATATGTTAAAAGTAAATAATGATAGGCAATGGCGGTATTAACGTAATCAAGCGGACGTACTTTATCCCCGAAGTATGTTTTTATAATCCTCTCATTGGGAGAACAGAAATTAAACAATAAAAGGAACACTACGCTTCCAATTATAAGCTTCAGTGTTTGTTTATTGCCGAGTTTTTGAATAAACCATTCAATCGTAAAAGCAGCTAATAAAATAAAAAATGGTATGGAAGGAATACGGTAACGTCCCTGAATATGAAAAGCAATGACCGACATGCTTAAAACGAACGTGAACAGAACCAAAAGCCGATGATAAGCAAATTTTTTCCAGCCAATCAACATCGCCATAAGTGCTAAAGGGCAAATAAAAGTAAAAGTAACAAATCCTATACGAAGTATTTTTATATCTTCACGGAAAAGGTCAAAGCTTAAATTGCCGGGAATTTCATAACCATTGAAATACATTTGAATTTTACGCCAATATAATCTTGAATAGACCGAAGGATTATGTACAACTTCATTTAAAAAAAGACCGATGGTTTTTAATGCTTTTCCTTCGGTTTTTTGATCATAAACTTCCCGTATCGGTGACCGGTAAAGGCCGATTCCCATCGCATCCGGAGTATTTCCAATCCAAAAAACTGAAGAACCTTGAGTCGTGAATATCCCTTTATTTTCAGAGGTTTTTTGCAATATAATTAAGGATCCGATCGGAATAGCTAAAATTGATAAAAAAAGTACGCAAGAAAGAATTCTATCCTTAAAATTTTTATCCACGTTAATAAAAAGATACGGTAAAACCACAAAAGGCAAAAAATTGTCTCTCATAATGAAGGATAATCCCGTCACAAATCCGGAAAGAACTAAAAAAATTTTATTTTTAAATTGGAGAAATTTTACCAGGAAATAAAAGCTTGTTAGATTTAAATAAGCGATTAAAGCGCCTCGCTCAATTTTACTGTCATGATAAATCAGTGGCCCGTAGAAAGCCATGAGGAATGCGGCAATAATGCCTATCCTCGGATTGTTGTATACTAATTCCGCGGTTTTATAAACCGTAATGATCGATAGACAAGCGATGATGCTTTGAAAAAGAAATACATTATAAAAATCGTGGCCAAAGAAATAAAAAATCAGACTTATTAAGATCGAATAGACGGGTGAGAAAAATGATTTACCTGCCTCTTCCCATTTTCCCGCGCTTATTTTATCAGCAAGATTCATAAAGCGTGATTGGTCAAATTCATCCGCGTGATTGGCAAGAATCGGGAGCGGATGGGTTTTGAGTGCGTTTAGATAGGAGATCCGGATGGCAAAAGCGGCCAGGACAATAATGCTGAGTAAAATGATCGAAGGTTTATAATGAACGGTCATAAGTTTCGAAAAATAAAATAATAATTAATTAAATAAAATCAACATATAAAAATTTTACTACAAAGTTTATTTTTGTTATATAAACATATCAAATGTTTTATTAGGTGGAATTGGTGCTAATTTTTTATTGATCTTTTGAGGTGAATGATTACAATGAGCGCGGGTTATTAGGATAATTATGTCTGAACAAAAAAAACAATATGATGTCGTGATTATCGGCGCTGGTGCTGCTGGATTAATGTGTGCCATGCAAGCCGGGCAGCGCGGGCGATCGGTTCTTCTTCTCGAACACAATGACAAAGTCGGTAAAAAAATTCGTATTTCCGGAGGCGGCCGTTGTAATTTTACGAATGTCTATGCCGGTTCTGCACAATATCTAAGCGGAAATTCAGATTTTGCTCGTTCGGCCCTCTCTCGTTATACTCCGCAGGATTTTATTCAACTCGTACAAAAAAATCATATCCGTTTTCATGAAAAAAAGCTTGGCCAACTCTTTTGTGATGAAAGCGCGCAGCAAATTATCGATATGTTATTAAAAGAATGCGCGGCTGTTAAGGTTAAAATCCAATTAAACACACGTGTTAAAGAAGTTGTTAAGACGGATAAGTTTTTAGTTCACACGGATCAGGGAAGTATTTTATGTCAAAGTCTCGTCGTTGCTACCGGAGGTCTTTCCATTCCCCCTTTGGGTGTTTCTGATTTTGGATATAAATTGGCGGATCAATTTGGTATCAAGCTCCGCCCTCGTCTACCAGGCCTTGTTCCTTTAACTTTAAGTAAAGCTGATTTAGCGCATTTCGCAGCACTGTCTGGCCTATCATTCGACGCTGATGTCTCCGTGCCTGAAATAAGGTTTAGAGAAAATTTACTTTTTACTCACCGTGGTTTAAGCGGCCCGGCTGTCCTGCAAATTTCCTCTTATTGGAATAAGAACCAGCCCATTCTCGTCGATCTTCTTCCTAATAAAAAAGATAAACTTTTTAAATCATCCTCTTCATCAAGAATTACTCTTAAAAATTTTCTCGCTAATCATCTTCCTAAGCGGTTTACTGAAGTTTTTTGTGAATTGTATTTAGATAATAAACCATTGAATCAGTATTCGGTTAAAGAGTTAACCGAGATTGAGCAGCGTTTACATCGTTGGGATATCTATCCAGCCGGGACGGAAGGATATTCAAAAGCAGAAGTAACGCTCGGTGGTATTGACACCGACGAACTATCATCTAAGACTATGGAATCGCATAAAGTCAAAGGTCTTTATTTTATCGGTGAAGTGGTGGATGTGACCGGCCATCTGGGAGGTTATAATTTTCAATGGGCCTGGTCGTCAGGCCATGCCGCCGCTCAATTTGTTTAGAATCGTAATAACGGACGTCCATATGGCAGGCCCGGCCATGGAATCGATATTAAAACGGAAATTAAAATCAAGGCAATGGTTATCGCCATCCTTTTGAATTTTTGTTGTGGTTGCAGTGCCTTTTTAGACAAGAAGTTCCCGACATGCAAAATAACCAAAGCTATGGTCATCAAAAATATATGTTCGACCGCATAAAATCTTAATTGTGAATCTTTCATGAAATGACTGTTCGGTTCAAAAGCCGCTTTCACGACGGGACTGAGAAAAAAATACAGATAAATTCCCACGAGAGCTTGCAGATCAAAAACTAAAACGGTGACTAAGCGAAGAATATTATCTGATTTCGTATACGTGCTATTACTCCGCCATCCTCTCCATGACTTAACCGCTAAAAGAATTAATAAAATAACAATCACCCAGCGTAACCATGAATGAACGAATAAAGTCAAATTATACATATCTCTCCTTCGGTTGATTTACATTTGTTAATGGAGCGGGTGAACGGAATCGAACCGTCGTATTAAGCTTGGGAAGCTTACATTCTGCCACTGAATTACACCCGCACGCAAATCATTTTTAAAAAACAATTAATTTTGTGGATGAATGGTTATCCGTATCTCTTGCGCTTTTTTTTCATCCGTTATAGGAAAAATACGGATGCGCCAGTTTCCGACGCTGGAATTGTCGCGATTAAATGGCTGAATATTAAATTCTTTAAGAGTAAAATCATTTTCTCCGGGCAAAATGGCCTCGAGATTAATTAAATTTTCCGACCACTTAATTCCATCATGAAAAAGCTCGACCTTAAATGTTCCTGGCAAGGCAGCTGGATACGAGTGTGAGATAACTATTTTGATATTTAAATTTTCCTCTACGGCAAATGCTTTTTTAGAAGATTCAAGGTGTAGATCAAATGCTCCATAGGTTTGTGGTTCAGCCTGAGCTGTTGAGGAAAAAAGAAATAAAAATGACAGAATAAAAAAATGTTTTATCATCACCACCTCCGGGTTTTATTATAACAGGCCAGTGCTTAATCCCAACCCAAGAAAAATCAGCATAATTCCGACGAGATTTTGTATAACAGTTAAAGTCACCTTTTTAAAGAATTTCATTCCGATATACGCGCCGATGAAGGCGAAAAAAGTAGCAGCCAACACCAGGCCCTTTATATCGTCCATCGCTAAAAATTTTGAGGAATAAAACCCCATTCCATAGACGATAAGTCTTCCCATATCGACCATGATGGCTAATGCCACGTTGGTCCCAATAAACTCTTCTTTGCTAAGCCCGGCGCGAATTAAAAACATAGATCTTAGCGCGCCTTGATGACCAGACAGGCCGCCAAAGAAACCGGATAATATTCCGCCGATCGGCATATACTTTTCGTCGATCGATTTTTTTTGGAAATGCGGGTTAAGTTCAAGGGCAGAAAAAAGAATAATAACAAATCCAATGATTAATTTAACGAGCGTAATTTCATGTCTGTGTTCAGCTATGGAATAAGACCAAAGAACAGGAAAAGCGCTCACATACTTGAGAAGAAATGCCCCCAAAAAGGCGGCAACGACGGCGGGTATGCCAAAACGGATTAGGATTTTTTTATTTGAGTTCTGGCCGACTAAAAATAATTTAAAAATATTATTGGCTAAATGGACAACGGCGGTGGCGGCAATAGCGACGGGAACGGGAAAGAATATGGCGAATACCGGCGTAAGAATAGTCCCTAAACCAAACCCGGAAAATAATGTTAATCCCGAGGCGAGGAGTGATGCTAAGCATACGATCAAGTATTCCATAGAGACTATTTCAAGTTTTTTAAAACGTTTTGAAATTCAGTAATTTCATGTTCTAACGTCTTTAAGCGCTCTTGTTCTTTCTTGACTACATCTTCGGGGGCTTTAGCGAGAAAGCTTTCATTGGAGAGTCGGTTTTTCAACGAATCATAACTTTTTGTCGCTGTGTCCATTTGTTTTTGGATGCGATTTTTTTCGGCCTCATTGTCGATAAGATTTTCCAAGGGAACGGTCAATGTGATTTTACCGACGATTGCAGTAGCACAGTTAACCGTTACTATTCGTCCCAGACTTACTGTAGAGTTTGTAAGGGATGTGACAATATCTTGGTTTTTCAGAAAACGTTCAATGTCTTCGGTCTCTCCATCATAGCTAACGGGTATATTTTTTTTGAGAGGAATATTCCGCGTGGCTCGGATATCACGTATAGCAATAGTCGTGTTCATGATATATTGCTGCATGTCTGACTCAATTTCAGCATTGATGAATTGTTGATTAACTTTAGGCCAATCTTGAAGGCATAGTGGCCCTTTTTCTTTGTTTAAATGTTCCCAAATCTCCTCGGTGACAAAGGGAATAAACGGATGCATCATCTTTAAGGATTCTTCGAGAATTTGTACTACCAATCTTTGTACAGCTGGTTCATTCCATCGATTTTGACTTTTAATAATTTCGAAATACCAATCACATAAATTCGTCCAGAAGAATTCATAAATCAAATGTTCAGCCTCGGAATAACGAAAATTCTCGATGGCTTCCTCCACATTTTTTAATGTTGAATAAAACCGGGAAACGATCCACTTGCTGGCCAAATCTCCATCGATAGGAACAAGTGAACTCGTGTTTTTGGATTCGCGGGATTCTACATTCATTAATATAAGGCGTGAAGCATTCCAAATTTTATTCGCAAAGTTTCGTCCTACCTCAAAATTATCTTTGGATATATACAAGTCTTGCCCGGAATTATGAATCAAAGAAAATCTTAAAGCATCGGCGCCATATTCGTCGACGATTTCCAGAGGATCAATGGCATTGCCTAGCGATTTGCTCATTTTACGACCTTGTGCATCGCGCACGGTTCCATGAATGAAAACGTCTTTAAATGGTAAATCGCCCATGAATTCATATCCGGCCATGATCATACGCGCCACCCAAAAAAAGATAATTTCTGAGGCGGTAAAAAGCGCATCGCCTGGATAAAAAAATTCCAAATCTTTATTTTTGTTGGGATAACCAAACGTGGCAAATGGCCATAACCACGACGAGAACCAGGTATCGAGAACATCTTCATCTTGGCGTAAATTTTTCTTTCCGGAAAGTTTGATCGCTTCTTCTTCATTATTCGCCGCATAAGGATTGCCTTGTTCATCGTACCAAACTGGAATGCGATGGCCCCACCAAATCTGACGAGAAATACACCAGTCCCGGATATTTTCCATCCAGTTCATGTAGACTTTTTCCCAACGCGCGGGATGAAATTTTATTTCTCCGGAACGGACAGCTTCAATGGCTGGACGAGCCAACGGTTCCATACGGACAAACCATTGTTTGGATAAATAAGGTTCAACGATTGAGTGACATCGATAACAATGCCCGACTGAATGTGTGTGGTCTTCTTGTTTCACAAACACGCCTTCATTTTTAAGAGCTTCGAGGACACCTTTGCGGGCGACAAAACGGTCTTGACCAGCAAAAGGGCCGGCTTGTTCATTCATTGTTCCATCTTCATTCATGACACGGATAAATTTAAGATTATGGCGACGTCCCATATCAAAGTCATTGGGATCATGCGCTGGCGTTACTTTGACAGCTCCGCTGCCGAATGTCGGATCCACGAATTCATCGGTAATAATAGGAATTTCTCGACGTAATATAGGTAAAATAAGTGTTTTACCATGAAGGTTTTTGTAGCGTTCATCATTCGGATGAACAGCGACGGCGGTATCTCCTAACATGGTTTCAGGACGGGTGGTCGCTACCGTAATAAATTGATTTGGATCATCTTTAAGCGGATATTTGATATGCGTTAACGTGCCCTGTTTTTCTTCGTGTTCGCTTTCTTCATCAGATAAAGCGGTGCGGCAACGCGGGCACCAATTGATAATTCGCTCGCCTTGATAAATGAGATCTTTTTTGTAAAGCTCAATAAAAACTTTTTTAACGGCTTCGCTGTATTGTTCATCCATCGTGAAGGCGGCGCGGGGCCAATCGCAGGACGCGCCAATAGCTTTAAGTTGATTGATGATGGTGTCCCCATACTGCTGTTTCCATTCCCACAAGCGTTGCAGAAGTTTTTCCCGCCCGACCGCATGACGGTTAGTCCCTTCTTTGGCTAACTGTTTCTCGACGACGTTTTGCGTGGCGATCCCAGCATGGTCCGTTCCCGGCATCCAGCAGGTTTCAAAACCTTGCATGCGTTTGTAACGGATGAGAATGTCTTGCAAAGTATTATTGAGTGCGTGTCCCATGTGAAGAATACCGGTAACATTCGGGGGCGGGATGGTGATGACATAAGGCTTCTTATCGCTGGGTGTGGCGTGAAAACAATTATTCTTTTCCCAGTAAGCCGTCCACTTGGCATCAACAGTTTTAAAATCAAAACGTTTATCTAGTTCCATATTAGAGTGATAAGTGGTAAGTGATATGTGGTAAGTCATCAGTGAGTGGTTAGTAAAATTTCATATCACTTATCACCTACCACTTACCACTTACCACTTAGTTATTTTTCTATTTCTTTTGGTCTTTTAATAATTTATATTCGATTGCATCGGTTAAGGCTTCCCACGAGGCTTCAATGATATTTTCATGAACTCCGACGGTGGTCCAAGAATCATGTTCATCATGTGTTTCGATTAAGACCCGCACCTTAGCGCCCGTTCCTTCTTTAGTATCTAACACCCGGACTTTATAATCAGACAAACGCATTTCCTGGAGCTTGGGATAAAAAGGATTTAATGCTTGCCGTAAAGCCTTATCCAATGCGTCGACGGGGCCATCGCCTTCAACGGCCGCGTACTTTTCCTGACCGTCAACACTTAAGCGTACAGTCGCTTCCGCAAACACTCGTCCATCCTGACGTTTTTCAGAATAGGTTCGGAAACCTTCGAGGATAAAAAATGGTTTATATTTTTTCAATTGGCGTTTCAAAAACAGTTCAAAAGATGCATCCGCCGCTTCAAATTGATAACCACTGTGTTCTTTATCTTGCAGTTGTTTCATCAATTTTTTCGTTTGAGGGGACTTTTTATCGAGTACAACATTCATCTGTTCAGCTTTTTTAACAATCGGCATTTTTCCGGCGAGTTCCGATGTGATAAATCGGCTGTGATTTCCAACGAGCTTAGGATCAATATGCTCATACGCGAGCGGATTTTTCATCATGGCATCAATATGCACGCCACCTTTATGCGCGAATGCTGAATGACCGACAAACGCGGCATTGTTCGGAATAAGATTGTTCGAGATTTCACTGATAAAATAACAAGTGTCCATTAACTTGTTTAAATTAGCTTTGGGTAAACATTCGAATTTCATTTTTGTTTGCAAAATGCCGATGATTGTCGCAAGATTCGCGTTTCCACAACGTTCGCCTAAACCATTAAATGTTCCTTGAATTTGTTTACATCCAGCCTCGACGGCTGCAATTGAATTCGCTACACCTAATTCCATATCATGATGGCAATGGATACCCAAAGGGATATCAAAGTGATGTTTGATTTCGCTGATGATTTTATAAACTTCACTTGGAAGGGTTCCGCCATTGGTATCGCAGAAAATAATACAATCGGCCCCTGCTTTCTGGGCGGTTAAGACGGCCTTAAGCGCGTATTCCGGATTATTTTTAAACCCGTCAAAAAAATGTTCAGCGTCGTAGAAGACTTCTTTCTTTTGTTTTTTAAGATATTGAACCGAATCATAAATCATGCTTAGATTTTCTTCGAGTGTTGTTTTGATGACATCGGTCACATGCAAATCCCACGATTTACCGAAAATACAAATGGTCTTGGCTCCGGATTGAATGAGTGCGCGGATATTCGCGTCTTTTGCCGTCGGTGATTTAGCCCGTCGAGTCGAACCAAACGCGGTAATAACGGCGCTTTTTAATTTCTTGCCCTTAAAATGCGCGAAATATTCCTGGTCCTTTGGATTAGAACCCGGCCAACCGCCTTCGATATAATGCACGCCCAGCTCGTCGAGTTTGTGGGTGATCTTGATTTTGTCGCTTACCGTATAACTGACACCCTCGGTTTGACTGCCGTCGCGTAATGTCGTGTCATAAATGATAAATCGTTGCATGTATGAAAATCCTCCAAATAGAATTTGTATGGATTGATTATTTTATTTTATCGAGCGCGAACGCTTTATGTAATCCCAGTGTTGCCTTTTCGGCGTGCTTTTCGTTAATGATACAAGAAATGCTTATTTCCGACGTGGAAATCATTTCAATATTGACTTTTAATTTAGCCAATGTGTCAAACATCTTAGCTGCAATACCATTATGCGAGCGCATGCCTGAACCGATAATTGACACGCGGGCAATGTTGGATGCCGACGTAACTTGCCCGGCTTTAATTTTTTTGGCGACATTATTGGATGCGTCTAAAGCTTTCCCTAATTCTTTTTTTGGAACCGTGAAAGAAATATCCGTCAAGCCTGTGTTAGAAACATTCTGGACGATAATGTCGACGTTGACACCTTTTTTAGAAATCTCCGTAAATATACTCGCCGCGATACCTGTTTGATCAGGAACGGCGTGTATGGTAATTTTTGCTTCAGATGTATTGCTGGTAATGCCGCGTACGGCGATATCTTCGATTTTAGGTGCGTCTTTCACTATCATGGTTCCTTCCTCCTTAGAAAAACTTGATCGAACATGGATTGGCACATTAAAACGTTTGGCGACTTCGATTGAGCGGGCCTGCATAACCTGCGCGCCCAGAGAAGCCATTTCGAGCATTTCTTCAAACGTGATGGTTTTTATTTTACGCGCATCTTTAACTTTGCGTGGATCCGTCGTGAAGATGCCGGTCACGTCGGTATAAATTTCACATACCTTGGCTTTAAGAGCGACGGCTAAAGCAACGGCTGTCAGATCCGATCCGCCTCGCCCAAGTGTTGTAATCTCATCATCCTCGGTAATTCCCTGATAACCGGCGACGATGACAATTTTATTTTGCTGATGCGCTTTTTTGATGCGCGGCGATTCTATCGACATGACCCGTGCGTTTGTATGCGATTTATCGGTTTTAATTCCGACTTGCGGGCCGGTAAAGGCAATGGCGTCAAGACCCAGTGATTTAATCGCCATAGCCACAAGCGCAGAAGAAATTTGTTCGCCAGTTGACATGAGTAAATCCATTTCACGGTCCGGCGGATTATCACAGAGTTTAAAGGCCATTTCTTCTAATTCATCCGTCGTATCTCCCAGGGCCGAAACGACAACGACTAAATTATTCGTTTTCGTTTTTGAGTCGACAATGCGCCGGGCTACGTTTTTAATGCGGTCAATATTTGCGACGGAAGAACCGCCGAATTTTAGCACGACAATATCTTTTTTCATGAGTGATTATGTCCTTTCATATCAGACACAAGACACAGGTCACAATGACACATGTGACTTGTGACTTTGTATCTTGTGTCATTTATAAATTTTTCTTAATAAAGTATTCAATCATTTCTTCGCCACTCTTGAATTTCATTCCTATTTCTTGTGTCGATGATTCAGTGTATGAATCTACACCGCTGGGTGGAATGCCGCGCCCGTACATAGCAAAACCGACCGGCTCATGAGTATGAGTACGTAATACAACTGGCGTCGGATGATCTGGTAAAACTAGGATACGCGCATCCGGATGGTCCCCAAAGTGATTTAATACAGTTCCGACGACATACTTATCAATTTTTTCAATCGCTTCAATTTTCGCTTGCGCATCTCCGTTATGGCCAGCTTCGTCGGGTGATTCAATGTGAATATAGACATAATCATGTTTCTTTAACGATTCCATCGCATAATCCGCTTTTCCCTGGTAGTTGGTATCGTAGTAACCCGTCGCGCCTGGGACATCAATCACATTTAATCCGGCCAATCGTCCTAAACCGTTGACAAGATCCACGGCGGAAATAATGGATCCGCTAATCCCATATTTTTTTTTAAAAGGTATAAGATTTGGTTTCGTCCCTTGTCCCCACAACCAAATCATCGTCGCCGGATTTTCTTTTAAATCAATGCGGACTTGATTAATGGAATTTTCCGCAAAAATCGCTTTGGATTGTTCCATAATACCGATGAGTTTATCCGCTAATGGGCCATGCGGCAAATACTTTTCAATGGGTTGGTCGATGATGTCATGCGGCGGCACAGTTTTAATCGCTAGAAATTCATTAAGATTCGTGGTTTTTAGAACCATAATGTGGCGGTAACTTTTTCCCGCGTAAAATTTTACCTCTCTAGTTCCGAGGTGGTTTTTTAACGCTTCGATCAAAATTGCTGCTTCTTCTGTCCGGATATGCCCGGCGCTGTAATCTGCCATGATTCCATTCATTTCGGTAATCATATTGCAGCGAAATGCAATCTCATCTTCCTTTAAATCGATGCCCATGTTCGCAGCTTCCAGCGGCGATCGCCCAGTCAAAGAAATTTCAGGATTATAACCAAGTATGGCCATATTTCCGACGTCAGACCCTGGGGGAAGCTTATCAGGAATAGTCTGCACCAAACCGCTCATTCCATTTCTCGCGAGATAATCCATGTTCGGTGTGCGAGCGATTTCCAGAGGTGTACGATTATCAAAATTTTCCAGCGGATGATCGAACATACCATCCGGCACAATCACGACGTATTTCATATTTTATTTTCAACCGTATTTAATATTTTTTTAACCATTGCCGAGCGCGATGTGATTCCCTTCGCTAAAACTTTATCTTGCTCAACAATATAACCCAGATATTTCTGTTTCCGGACGGTGTTCGCGATGACAAGATCACAAAATGATTTTTTAAATAATCCGCGAGTCGACTCCAGTGCGGTTTTTTCCGTCATGTCAGATTCCAGTTTAAATCCAACAATGAATGCTTTAGGGCTAAATTTCCGTAATGACTGGATCAATTTTGGTAATGGAACTAAGTTCAAAGTTAAACGTGATCGATCCGATTTGATTTTGTTTTTAGACGGTTTATTCACGGCGTAATCACTCACCGCTGCCGCATGAAAGATGACATCGTAATTTTTCTTCAATTCTTTCCGAATGATTTTTGCCAAATCGGTAAAATATTTAAATGGTTTAACATTAATTCCCTTGGAGACTAAGCGACGTTCGACGGGACCTTCAATTAAAGTAACTTTAGCTCCTCGTTTTTTGCATTCGAGCGCAAGAGTTTGTCCCATTTCACCCGTCGATATATTACTAATGACCCGCACATCATCAATCGGAACCCATGTGGGCCCGCATGTGATCAGCACTGATTTGTTCTTAAGTTTACTCATCTATAAGTCACATGTCACAGGACACATGTCACAAGGTCAGATGTGACTTGTGACTTTGTGTCTTGTGACTTCTATAATCCTATTTCTTTAAGTACAGCCGATATATCAGCCTCAACCGTTACTGGTTTACCAATGAGATTAATAGCAGAAGTCGGGTCTTTTAGTCCATGTCCCGTCAAGGTGCACACTAAATTTGCTTCTGAATCATTCTTAAAATAACCACGTTTATGTAATTTGAGAACACCTGCGACGCTAGCTGCCGACGCTGGTTCGCAAAACACACCGCTGTAATTAGCTAAAATTTTATAAGCCTCAAGAATTTCTTCGTCGGTGACAGCTTCAATTAATCCGCCAGACTCATCTCGCGCGGCAACAGCCTGTTTCCAGCTCGCCGGGTTTCCTATTTTAATCGCTGTTGCGATTGTTTCCGGCTTCTCAATAATTTTATTATGAACAATCGGCGCTGACCCTGCGGCTTGAAATCCAAGCATTTTCGGCAACCTTTCGCTGATACATGCCTGTTCGTATTCATTATAACCCTTCCAATACGCGGTGATATTTCCTGCGTTTCCGACGGGAATGGCATGAAAATGCGGCGCGTCGCCGAGTACATCACAAATCTCAAATGCCGCTGTTTTCTGACCTTCAATGCGATAAGGATTAATCGAATTAACCAATTCGACGGGAAACTCGTCGGCAATTTTTTTGACCAATTCAAGCGCGTGATCAAAATTTCCTTTAATCTGTATGACTTTGGCATTATGAATCATCGCTTGCGCTAATTTACCGAGGGAAATATTACCTTCGGGAATAAGAACCACGCATTCCATGCTCCCGCTTTTAGCGGCGTATGCAGCCGCGGAGGCAGATGTATTTCCCGTCGAGGCGCACATAACGATCTTGGCGTTTTTTTCCTTGGCCATCGAAATAGCCATGGTCATTCCGCGGTCCTTAAACGATCCCGTCGGATTAAGCCCTTCATATTTAAGATAAACATTTAAACCGGTGCGTTTAGATAAATCCTCGGAATAAATCAATGGGGTGTTGCATTCCAAAAGAGTCACGATGTTTTCATCTTTGATCGGTGGTAAAAATTTTCTGTATTGATGAATGAGGCCTTTGTAACTCATTATAATTGCTCCATCCTGATTGCTACAGGTTTGCTTTTAACGCTGGATAATTTTTCAATCTTATTTAGCGCGCTCCGTAACGCTTTTTCCGTCGAATAATCGGTCAACATAATAACCGGAACGGCCTTCAAATCTGCATCATGGGCTTGCTGTGTTACCGAATTGATGCCGATACCAGCGCGACCGAGAATACCGGTTACCTGTGACAAAACGCCCGGCTTATCAGCGGCGAGAATACGTATATAAAATTTTGTTTCAATATGATCAATGGTTCTGAGCCGTATGCCTTTTGATTGCACATAACGGTTACAATACATAGGATTGTTGGGAGCATTCGCCGCATTGATAAGATCGGCGACAACGCCGCTGGCAGCGGCCATTTGGCCGGCTCCTTCGCCGGAAACCATCACATTTCCCAGAGGATCTGTGTTTAAATACACAGCATTGAAAATTCCGCGTACCGTCGACAATGGATGGTTTTTAGAAATCAGCGTCGGATGAACGCGTACTTCCAAGTTTCCTTTTGTTTCTTTTGCAATGGCGAGTAATTTGATCGATAAATTAAGGCTTTCGGCATAAGTAATATCAATGTGAGAAATATCACTGATCCCTTCTGTATAAATAGATTTAACCGGAAACATTTTTCCGAAGGCAAGAAAAGTTAAAATGGCGAGTTTATGGGTAGTGTCCATCCCATTGACATCCAGCGTCGGATCAGACTCCGCGTAACCTCTGGCTTGAGCATCTTTTAAAGCGTCTTGAAAGGAACAATGTTTGGTGGTCATTTCATCGAGGATAAAGTTGCATGTCCCGTTGATAATTCCGTAAAGACCTTTAAAGGAATTTCCGGCAATCGTTTCAGAAATCATTTTGATGATCGGAATACCAGCACCAACGGCAGATTCATAGTAAAGATGCCGGCCATTGTCTTGGGCAAGTTTAAATAACTCGAGGCCATGATTCGCGATTAAATCTTTATTCGCGGTGATAACGTCCTTGCCATTTTTCAAGGCCCGTTCAACAATTTGTTTAGCCGGCTGTTTTCCACCGATAAGTTCAATCACGATATCGATATTAGGATCATTGAGGACATCATCAATATTTTTTGTCCTCTTAACTCCAGTTAGGCCGGATGTGTTTTTTTTGTGAATACTGCGGTCACAGATAGCGACGAGATTAAAATCCGTGTTATACGTTTCTTGGAAGGTTCGTCTGTTTTTCTTTAAAATTTGAACCACTCCTTGGCCGACAACACCATATCCGACGAGCCCAACGTTCATTCGATCTGAAATTTTGCGGTGTTTAATCATGTGTAGCTCCTTCAGCCCGATTAAAAAAGGTAATCAACTTATCGAGGACAACCAATGCCTCGGTATTTAGGTTTTCAAATTCCAAGCGTGTTTCATAGATCATATTTTTGACTTTTTCATTACTGCCGCGAACAATGCCTTCAAGTATGGTCGTGCCGGTAATAAAAGGTGTATTCAATTCAACACCCATGTGCGTGCCGATGGGAAACGCTGATGTTGTGACAAAACACATTCCGCCTTGGCTAATATTTTTTAACTGCGTTAGCTCTTCCTTATTTTGTGGGGTCCTAATGTCGTAATAACGTAATAAGAAATGCTTTCGGAAACGTTTGTATTTACGTTTTTCAGTAAAGGATTCTTCTTTTTTCTTGGGAAGCATAATAGCTCCTTTTAGTTTTAAATTAAAATCGGGGCGGTGAGATTTGAACTCACGACTTCTTGTACCCCATACAAGTGCGCTAGCCAGCTGCGCTACGCCCCGTTAAACTGTTAATGATTTATTATCAAGGGTTTGTGATAATTCAGAATTTTCAGAAATAACCTGTGATTGGCCAAGTGTCCAAAAAGTGTCCATTTTTCTGCCCAAAATATCAATCGCCCGTTGCTTATAACTTGGTGACAAGTGGCTATATCGAAGTGTCATTCTAATATCCTTATGTCCTAATAATTCTCTTACAGTATTAATATCTGTACCAGACATAACCAATTGACTTGCAAAAGTATGCCTCAAATCATGAAAACGAAATTCTTTTATACCAGATTTGCGTAGGGCTGTAAAGAATGATTTGCGTATATCCTGACGCGGTTTACCATCTTCTTTACAAAAAATAAATTGGCTATCAGGATGCTTCGGGGTTCTAATCAAGGCCGTTTTCACCTGTTCATTCATATAAATTTCTCTTTTTTCACCGTTTTTTGTATCTAATATAGTAATTATATTACGTTTAATATCTATATCCCGCCATTTAAGTCCTAAAATTTCACCTTTTCGCATTCCGGTGTTTAAGGCAAGTATAACAATCGATTTCATGTGTTTATTGCAATTGGTGAGTAGTTTTAAGATTTCTTCACGTTCTAAAAAACGAAGACGCCCACTAGGTTCTTTGAGAAACTTAACATTCTGAGCTGGATTTGAAGATAATTTTCCCCACGCAACAGCTTTAGATAACATTGTTTTTAAAGTTGCCAATTCACGGTTTACAGTGGCAGAAGAAACTTCTTCATTGCGATCAGCTTTATATTTTTCGATATCTTTTAAAGTAATACTAAAAATATATTTACCTTTAAAGGATTTTTTTAAACGATTTATATTGTATAAATCCGAAATCCAGCTTTTTTTATTTGGTTTGGAATGAATGTTTAAAAATTCGATTGAAAATTCTTCAAAACGAATTTTTTCTTTTTTATTTACATCTAAGAATTTATCTTCAGCGATCTCAACTTTGCGTTTTGCTAAAACGGTTTCTGCAAGCTTTTTACTCGTTCCAACTTTCTCACGCCTACGTATGCCGTTTTTCAAACGATAGTCAATATGCCAATTTTGATTTTTAAAATATACGCCCATAATTAATCAATATATATATTAAAAGTTAATGATTAATTATACATTTCAACTGATTTTTGTTCTAGCCATTTTTCTATCTTCCTAAGATCAAATTTAACCAAACGTCCAACTTTTAAAAACGGTATTTTTCGATGACAGACCCAAACATAAACGGTGCCTTCAGCAATTCCCAAAAACTCAGCTAATTCTTCCACGTTTAAAAACCTTTTGTTTACACTGACAGCCATATTTCACCTCACATGAAAACCAATTCCTTGCTTAGATTTATCCTGTTCAGGTGGGTTTTCCAATAATTCCTTGATTGCCCTAAAAATCAAGGCGATACTTTTGTCATGATCCTTAAATTTTTTTTCCAATTCATTGATTTTTTGGGCTAATCCCTTATGTGAAATCATCAATTCTCGAAGCTTTACGAACGCCCGCATAATCTGGATGTTGACTTGAATGGCCCTTTCACTGTTTAATACACTCGAAAGCATAGCAACGCCTTCTTGAGTAAAAACATAAGGTAAGTATCTGCGACCACCACGGCCTTTATTTGAGGTTTCATTTTGAAACCTCAAAAACTGGCTCTCTTTTTCATTTAATTGAAACATAAAATCCGACGGGAAACGCGTCAAATTTCGTTTAACTGCCAAATTTAACGACTTTGTTGGGACACCATATAGTTCGGCTAATTCTTCATCAAGCATTACTTTTCTGCCCCTAATTAAATAAATATTATTTTCAATTTTTTCGTGGGGTATTAAATTAACCGCGTTTTCTGCTGACTCTTTCTTTGTCATGGTAATACCTTTCCTTTTAATTTCGACTTTTTTCAATCTGTTCAATCATGGCAAACATCTCACTTAATCGAAAGCCTAATACATTCGCAATCGCAATATAGGTTTTAATGCTCCCTGTTAATTTATTATTTTCCATTCGGCTAAGAGAGGAACATTGCACACCCGTAAGTTGAGAAAGATTTACGAGTGTTATCCTTTTTTTCTTACGGATGATCCTTAATGACTCTCCCCAATTCACTACTACATCCCGAATATTTACCTCATAATATTTTGTTTTATCCATACACTTTCTCTCTATAGTTTTTAATGTTAATTAATCATCGCATTCAATAATTCCTTCATTTATTAAACAATCCTCCAAAACTTTCTTTTCCTTAATTTTTACCTGAGGACTTTCAAGATAATATTTCTCAAATAACCTAAGGCCTCCTTTTTTATTCTTTTTAATTTTCTTGATATACGGAATCTCTTTAATATTTTGAAACCGCCCAAAATTAACACATTTATGGCTGTTATCCCCGCGATAAACAAAATACCCTTGTCCATATTTGTGCAATCGTTTTACTTTATCCGGCGGAAAATGAAATTCATTGACCATCCGATTCGATGATTCCCCATTATGAATCTGATTACCGAATTTCCCGCCGACCATTCGAAATGTTTTTTCCTCTTTGGCATAAGTCCCCATACTCTTAGCAATCAGTTCACACAATTCCGGATCAGTTTGCTTCAGATATAATTTATTTAATGTGTTTTCATCAATACGCTTCATAAAGGGTTCCGATATTGCTTTTAAATCACTTAAACTTTGATGAGACAGCGTCACCATCATCCCGCTGCTTCGGGCTTTACTGAGCACTTCAACAAACGTTTCTTCAGCAAATGAGGCATATTCATCAATAATTACGCTTATCTGTATGTCTTTGGGAAGTTGTCCAATTTGGACTAGCGATGAGATATAACGTAAATTAGCTTGCACCATTCGGGCAATACTAACCGATTGAATTGGGTACGCATTGGTAG
>JAGOSC010000048.1 GCA_018062515.1 Candidatus Omnitrophota bacterium | reverse complement strand
CAACTTACGGGTGTGCAATGTTCCTCTCTTAGTCGAATGGAAAATAATAAATTAACGGGGAGTATCAAAACCTATATTGCGATTGCGAATGTATTAGGCTTTCGATTAAGTGAGATGTTTGCCATGATTGAACAAATTGAAAAAAGACGGATTTAAAAGCAAAGGACGGAAATGAACAAGAGAAAATATAAACAACCAAAAAAAGGAAGGAGTAATTGAATTTGAGGATTAAATAGATAATGTTTCAATTGCTGATGTTGCGTTTCCAAAAAAATATTGTGCGTATGGAGGAATAGGCTATAATGATAAAAATTAGAGAAAAGAAAACAGAAGACAGACATTTTGATGATTCAGTTATAAATTTATTAGCAGAATTTATAGTAGAGTTACATAAAAAGAGGGTTGTTCATGCCAAGCAGTATAAAAGTCGTTCAGGACATAGACAAAGTTGATGTTGATATTCTCGGCGAGGGAGCCGCACTTTATATACGTGTAACGAAAGAAGAAAGCGTTAAAAAAGGGCTTTCTATTCCTAATCAGCGGAACCGTGGAATCGAAATTGCAGAGAGACGTAAATGGAATTGGGTAAAAGTTTATCAAGAACCGAGACATGTTGGCGGTGATCAGTGGATTGATAAAAGGGTTGCATTAGCACAGTTGATTGAAGACATAAAAACCGGAAAAATACGGCATGTGTTTGTTCGGCATCAAGACCGATTATGGCGTTCTGCGGAAGTTCAGGTAAAATTACTGAAGATTTTTAAAGAATATGATATTGATTTATGGGATTTTGATCGTCAGAAGGATTTTCGAACAGCTTCCGGTAAACTTACATTGGGAGTGGAAGGTACAGTCAGCGAATATGAAAAAGATATTACAGCTGAAAGAATACGAGAAATGAAGCGTGGGAAGGCTCGATCTGGTCGTTCAAGCGGTGGGCCACCAACCTTTGGATACATCACTCAAAAGAGGCTTCATCGCGAGTTAATGAAACAAGAAAAAATTAGTTCAGAAGATGCGTATACAAGAGCATGTAGAGAAATTTCTAATGCTCGAGAATGGTTTGTTGATCAAAGCGAGGCTGAAGTTGTCATATTTGTACTTGCCGCATATTCCTTTCGCCATCCAAGTGAAGTATCATTTAAAACATGGAATAGCCTCGACGAGAAAAGTGTACAACGGATTTCAGCCATGTATGAAAAGGTTGACAGGGCTTTAGGTTCGCGAAATATTTCATATATATTGAACGCGAATGGTTACAAAAGGCGAGGTGGGACGCCGTGGGTAGGATCAAAGATTTTGAGGATTATTAATGATCCAACGGTTTTTGGATTTATCACGTATGACAATGTTTCATATGAAAAGAGAAAACCAAGTTCATTACCTAAATTTCTGCAGACATTTTATAAAGGTGTTCATGAACCTATTATAAAGCCTTCTCTTTGGGAGGAAATTCAAACGATTAAGAAGCAAAAGTCCACTTCATTGAGAACAAAAAATAAAACAGGTACTGTATTTCCGCTCTCACATATTTTAGTTTGCGGAAAATGTAAAGCTCCTATGCGAGCGAAGTCGCAAGGCCGCGGCCGAAATTATGCATACTATATGTGTAGAAATCGATGTTACTACGGGTTAGACGTTCACAATAATCCAAATGCCTGCGATTTTCCGTCAGTAAATGTAGTTCAAGCAGAACATGCAATATGGGAGTGGCTTCTTGAACAGATGGATAATCCGAAAGAAATTGTTAGATTGATGGATCAATCAAATAAGAGAATTAAAGACGACCAACCTAAAGCTAAAATAATTCTTCTTCAGAAAAAAGATGAATTGGAGAAGAATAAAGAAAAGATTAATAAATATTATTTTAAATATGAGCAGGCAAAAGATGAAATCGAAGTTGAACTTTCTTGGGATAAATTGGTAGAACTAAAAAAAGAAAGACAACAGATCGACGAAGATATTATCAATCTTGAACAACAATTAAAAATTCAGGAAACTCCTCTGGTTTCTCAAGACAAGGTTGGTGATTATGTTCAGGAACTGCGAAAATTTTTGATAGAAAACAAAAATAAGCGACGTGTTTTGTATCAAGTTTTACAAGCAAAACATGATTTTAAAGTCATTGCTCATGGAAAATATTGTATAGAGCCACAACTAAGTTTTATTTCGAATAGCACGTTTATCGAGATTGATCCTTCAAATTATCCTTCCACAACGGATGATGATTCTCAGTTTATCGGCGTGGGAACATCGTCTACCTCCAGTTTAGCCTATCGATACGGGAGTGAAGCGACCAAAAGTAACCATAAGTTTACGCGTGATTTTGCCTATCCACCCAGGATCACCGCATCCGGGCGGACCAATCATGATCACATTGTGATTTCCGGCGGCGGCAATTTCTAATCCACGTTTAGCATGTGATTGGCCTTTGACTTCGCAAAAGTCGACGACGTTTATAGCTGATGGTTGGGATGTCCATGATTTGATTTTCCACGGCGATATATAATCTGGTTCCGTCATTAATCTAATCACGTCGAGTAATGATTGGGCGGGAAATATTTTTGTTTCTGAACAAAGCGCGGCTTCGTCCGCGTTTTCTTTTGGAAGAATCAATCCTTTAAATTTTTGACGGTCAAGTCCCAAGGCAATCGGCAATCCGCCTTTGACTGGTTTAACTGTTCCATCCAGTGACAATTCGCCCAGTGTTGCAAAGACGTTTAATGGTTCAGACGGTATTTGTTCACTGGCGGCGAGAATGCTAAGAGCAATCGCTAATTCAAATGAAGAGCCCTCTTTTTTAAGATGAGCTGGTGAAAGATTGATGGTGACTCTTTGAGTCGGATATTTATATCCGCTGTTTTTGATCGCCGAACGAATGCGTTCTTTGCTTTCTTTAATAACATTGTCAGGTAAACCAACAATATTTGTTAAGGGAAGACCGCTGTGTATGTCGGTTTCAATCGTGACTAAAAAGGCTTCTAGTCCAACAATAGTGTAACTATATACTTTTGCTAACATATTCGTACCTCGTTTTAAGGATGAAATCCGATTTTTCCTTTCGGTTTTTCCGGGGGTTCCAACAATTTCTTGATGGCTTCAAAAACAATATTAAACTGGTGATCATACTTTTTTTCCATCATTTCGATTTCGCGTTTTAAATCTTTGTGGATGGCCATCATTTCTCTTAACTTTGTGAATGTCCGCATAATCTGGATATTGACCTGAATGGCGCGTGAACTGTTCAGGACGCTGGAGAGCATGGCAATACCTTGTTCTGTAAACGCATATGGTAAATATTTTCGATGTTGCCCCTGTTTTAAGGTCACAAATTGTGACCTTAAAGAACCAGGTTCAGTATTACTGGAGGTCACAAATTGTGACATCCAATTTTCAAATTCCTCCTTTGTCATTTGAAACATAAAGTCTTCCGGGAAGCGCTCTAAATTACGTTTAACCGCTTGATTAAGAACTTTGGTTTCAACTCCATACAGAAGAGCCAAATCTTTGTCTAGCATGACTTTATGTCCTCTCAGAAAAATGATTTTGCTCTCAATGCTTTCGGGTGATGTGATAATTGTGAATTTAGATGTTTTTTGGGTCATTATTTTTCCTTTCATAATGAGACCTAATTTATCATTCTTTTATGCTACCCCAACTTGATCCGCCAAATTGGCGTTTCAAGTTTGTAAGTTCTTGGTATGTAAGGTGTAGGAGAAAGGTTGGCGGAAATCTTTCGATATTTCTACGAACTTGTCGAGTCAGTTGTTCTGTTTCAACACCGTACAAAGCTGCTAAATCTCGGTCCAACATGACTTTATGGCCTCTTATAGACAATATTTTAGTTTCAATAATTTCTGGGGATACAGTACCAGCCATAATACTCTCCTTGTTTAAATGGCAGAATTTGGATGAAAATGAATAATTACAAGCATTAGTAAAATCGTTATATCTTATTTGGGGGATGAATTTATGGTTCAGGGCAAGATGGTGAGGGAAGGCTGGTTATAATTCTTGCTTTTTTAAGACTCAATAATATAATATAAACTATCATAACGGATTAAGGACGTCAATATTGCAATCTCACGCGCTGGTTAAGAACATTCATTCATGAATTCCGTCTTCTACAATAAAATCTTAATGGTTACTATAACATCTTGGCTCATCGCGCAATCCATCAAAGTTTCAATTGGAGTTGTCCGCGAAAGAAGATTTAATTTTAAGTGGCTGATTGGAACAGGCGGTATGCCGTCCAGTCACGCAGCCGGAGCAACGGCCTTAGCGACGGCGTGCGGTATTCATTCAGGATTTAATTCAGCCGATTTTGCTTTATCCACGGTTTTTGCTTTAGTGACTATGTTTGATGCTCAAGGCGTGCGGCGTTCCGCTGGACAGCAAGCAGCACTTTTGAATCAGGTTATGGACGATATTTATTGGCGCGGAAAGATCGAAAACCATAAGTTATTGGAATTGATCGGACATACTCCATTGCAAGTGCTGGTGGGCGGGTTTTTAGGAATGTCCTTAGCATCTTTTTTCTATTACATTTGGTATTAAGACTTAACTGAAGGAGGTCTAAATTGTTTAATCGTCGAAACGTTATTATCATTTCAATCAGTGTTGTTATTTTATTCGCGTTAGTTTTATTTATTCGAGGCCGCGGAACATCGCAAAGTAGAGTGGTAGAAGCTACCGTCGCCGAGGCTACACCGCAAAACAGCGCCCCGAATGAACTTTTTCAGCAGGCCATGACGTATAAAAATGACGGTGATTTAGTTAAATCTCAGGAAATCTTGCGCACAATCAATAACGATTATTCGGATTACCAAGATATGGAATTAGTTCAGTCTGAATTAGAGAAAACGAATATGGCGCTTATTTTTTCTAATGTCCCCACTCCGGATTCTGTCACTCATGAAGTTGTTAAAGGTGACACATTAGGGGAGTTAGCTAAACGTTATGGAACTACCATTGATTTAATAAAGAAAAGTAATAATCTTAATACAAATGTTATCCGCCTTGGCCAAAAGTTAAGGATATGGACGGGAAAATTTAATATTTTTGTGGATAAATCACAAAATAAATTGATCCTAAAAGAAGGTGAGACTGTAGTTAAAGTTTATACGGTGTCGACGGGAAAAGACAGCAGCACGCCGGAAGGTACATTCAAGATTACTTCTAAATTGGAAGATCCTGTTTGGTTTAATAAAGGTGTCGTTGTCCCGCCGGAAAGTCCGGCTAACGTTTTAGGCAGCCGCTGGTTAGGATTTGATAATCCTGGGTATGGAATTCATGGAACAATTGAACCTGACAAGATGGGCCAACAGGTTACCGCCGGTTGTGTCCGTATGTTGAAAGATGATGTCGAAGAATTATATTCACTCATTCCTTTAGGTACAGAAGTGAATATTGTTAACTAACGGAAATTAAAAAAAGGAATTCACAAGAGGTCGCAGTTTTAGATCTCTTGTGAATTTTTATTGGTTCGACTCGCTACGCTCGCTCACCATTAGTCAACGAATCGAACCACCCTGAGCGAGTTTCGAACGATAGTGAGAAATGAGTCGAAGGGTATGGGAAACAAAAAGGTTTGTTATGGGCATACTAGATTTTGAAAAACCGATTTATGAACTCGAATCCAAAATTGAAGAATTAAGAAATTTTGGTGATGAAAAAAATATTTCGATTGAACCTGAAATAAAGAAACTTCAGGAAAAACTCGAAAAAATGAAGGCTCAGATTTATAAAAGCCTGACCACTTGGCAAAGAGTTCAAATTGCCCGCCATCCTGATCGACCTTTTACATTAGATTATATTAGATTAATGACCACTGACTTTGTGGAAATCCACGGCGATCGTTTGTTTTCCGACGATCTAGCTTTGATTGCCGGTTTTGCTAAGCTCAATGGCCAAAAAATTGCGATTATGGGCCATCAAAAAGGCCGCGACACGACGGAGAATTTAAAAAGAAATTTTGGTTGTGCTCATCCGGAAGGTTACAGAAAAGCGATCCGCGTCATGGAATTGGCGGCAAAGTTTAATATCCCGGTTGTGGCTTTAATCGATACGCCGGGTGCATATCCGGGTATTGGCGCTGAAGAACGCGGACAAGCCCAAGCCATCGCCGAGAACTTAAAAGACATGTCCAGATTACCCACACCGATCGTCGCGGTTATTATTGGCGAAGGCGGAAGCGGTGGGGCTATTGGTATTGGTGTTGCCGACCGTGTTCTCATTTTGGAACACGCGTATTATTCCGTTATATCTCCCGAAGGCTGCGCGTCGATTTTATGGCGTAATGCAATAAAGGCTCCGCAAGCCGCTGAAGCATTAAAAATCACCGGAGAACATCTTTTAGAATTTGGTATTGTCGATGAAGTTATTCCCGAACCGATTGGAGGAGCTCATCGTGATGTGGTTTTTATCGCCGAGAAACTCAAAATAGCTTTAGGTAATCACATCAAAGAATTATCCAAACTATCCAAAAAAGAACTGCTCGACGGCCGCTACGATAAGTATCGAAAAATCGGCAAATTCCAGACGAAAAAAACGAATGGCCAGTAACGTCCCTCCTGAAGTTAACGATATCCATGACCTTTCATTGAATGAATTATCAAATTATTTAGAGTCTAAAGGTGAAAAGCCATTTAGGGCTCAGCAGATTTTTGAGTGGCTGTATCAAAAAAATGTTTGGTCTTTCGACGAGATGAAGAATCTTTCCATTGATTTACGAAATCAATTAAGGCAGGATTTTGTTCTAAAGCCGAATACTATTGCTAAGAAAGAAATATCCGAAGACGGAACAACCAAATTTCTTTTTGACTTATTTGATCATCAAAAAATCGAAACAGTTTTGATTCCGACGGATAATCGAACCACCGTTTGTGTCTCGACGCAAGCTGGATGTAAATTCGGATGCAAGTTTTGCGCGAGTGGAATCGGAGGATGGATACGCAATCTTTCCTGCAGTGAAATCGTCACACAAATTCAGCATGTCAAAGAAGAATCGCAGAAACATGAAAAGCCGCTATCGCATATTGTCTTTATGGGTATTGGAGAGCCGTTTGATAATTTTGATAACTTGATGAAAGCGATCCGCATCATCAATGACCCAAAAGGTTTTAATATCGGTGCTCGACGGATTACGGTGTCAACCTGCGGTGTTATTCCCAAAATTAAACTCTTGGCCGAAGAGGGATTACAAATTGAATTAGCTATCTCACTACATGGTTTTGATAATGAGTCGAGAAATGTTTTGATGCCGGTTAACCGTAAATATCCTTTTGATGATTTGATGGATGCTTGCCGAGAATATATAAAGGCCACCAAACGTCAAATCACATTTGAATATATTTTGATTAAAGATATCACCTGCACACCGGAAGCGGTGAGCGCTCTGAAGAAAGCCTTTAGGGGGTTGATTTGTAAAATGAACCTAATCCCGTACAATCCTGTTTCCGAATTTGATCATCAAACACCGTCGAGAAAAGATATGTTTTTGTTCCGGGATATGTTGGCTGAATTCGGTGTGCATGCGACGATTCGAACGCCGCGCGGCAGAGATATTAAAGGGGCCTGCGGACAGTTAAGGCATGTGGAAAGCCAGACGTAAAATTCAAAAAATACTAATACCCGCCTGTTAACGACGACAATCCAAAATTATTTTTGATTCTTTATTTTTTCGATCAGCGAACGCATTTTTTCATTTTCCAGAAGGACTTTGAATTTTGGATCGTTCTGAATGGCGGCCATATCCATGCTCATCATGCTTTGCATGAATGCTGGATCGGTTAAGAGTTTCACAATTTCCGGATCAGAGGCCATGGCTTGTATATCCGCCATGAGGACAGGATTAGACATGATATCTTGCTGTATGGTCTGCATCTGCGCATTCATGTTGGATGACGTTAAATTGGGAGTGGTTGGAGTTGTATTTATCGTGGGGACAGCGACGGGAATGAGAGCGGGTTCCGTTGCTGGAATTTGGTTAGTCTCAATATTTTTATTCGAAATACTTAAGATTTTCTCTTCTTCTATTTTGATCATTCCTAAGTCCGCCGTGCGAATGGTGTAAACTTTATCCACCAATCCCAATACCTGACCGGTTAAGGATGACCCATCCTTCAGTTGTATAAGTTTTTCTTGTTCCGCCTGTGCAGGAAGATTGATCATGAGAATACAAAAAATAAAAAATGTGGAAAATAATCGATTCATGAGAGGCTCCTTATATGTTGTCAATTTAAGGCTATGTATAGAGAAGGAATCTAAAATATTTTGGTGCTGGAGGAGAGAATCGAACTCTCATGAGGTTGCCCTCGCTGGATTTTGAGTCCAGTGCGTCTACCAATTTCACCACTCCAGCACATAAAAAACGAAAGAATGGAGCCGAGGGGGATCGAACCCCTGACCTCTTGCATGCCATGCAAGCGCTCTCCCAGCTGAGCTACGGCCCCGAAAGGGGCTATAAAATCTTAGACAATATATCATCGAGCTTTGGCCTTGTCAATTTATTCGAGTGGACGAACATTGATTAAGTTTTCTTTGTAAACCCAGATTCCCTTAGTGGTTGACAATCATTTGTAACTCTATTAATATGATCAGGATAAAAGGAAAAAATGAATATGACTTACTTTGATTATGCGGCCACCACACCAACTGACCCTGCGGTCATTAAAGCGATGGAGCCGTATTATTTCGAACATTTTGGAAACGCATCCAGCCCGCATAAAATTGGACGAAAAACTTTAAAGGCCATTGAAGATGCTCGGAAAAATATTGCCGATTATATTAGATGTCAGCCCGATGAACTTGTTTTCACCAGCGGAGCCACTGAGTCTAATAATCACGCCATTTTTGGAGTCGCGCAGTCCTTAAAAGGAATTGGACGGCATATCATTGTTTCTTCGATTGAACATCATTCTGTCTTAGAACCCGTTGAATACTTAGAAACGCTGGGATACAAAGTCACCTATTTGCCCGTCGATTCAAAAGGAACGGTGTCTCCTGAAAATATTAAAAAAGCGATCACCGATCAAACCATTTTGATCGCGGTGATGCATGCCAGTAATGAAATCGGAACGATTCAACCCATTAAAAAAATCAGCCAAATCACCAAAGAAAAGAAAATACCGCTTCTCGTCGACGGTTGTCAAACAATCGGACACATTCCTGCTCATATGGATGAGTTAGGGGCTGATCTATTTTCTTTTTCTGCACATAAATTTTACGGCCCTAAAGGCGTGGGTGCGCTCTATGTTAAACGCAAAACACCTTTAGAGCGTTTTTTACGCGGCGGCGATCAAGAAAGAAATATGCGGGCCTCCACACAGAATGTGCCCGGCATCGTCGGTATGTCTAAGGCGATTGACTTAGCACGCGAGCAAATGAATCACGAAGCTGAGATTCAAACCAAATTAAGAAACCGTTTGATAACAGAAATATCACAAAAAATCGACGGTGTGACCTGCAATGGTGATCGCGAGTATAGACTTCCTAATAATGTTCACTTGTCTTTCGCGGGCGTTGAAGGAGAATCACTGCTTATGGCTCTGGACATGAATAATATTTGTGCCTCGATGGGTTCGGCCTGCACGTCGGGCGCGATGGAACCATCTCATGTGCTTCGGGCGATTGGTTTGGAGGATGACTTAGCGTATGGTTCACTTCGAATCACACTCGGCCGATGGACGACGGATGATGATATCAATTTATTATTGGATAAACTTCCCGGATTGGTGAGTAGCCTTAGAATATAATCGATGCAAAATCAAATATTCAATTATTTAAAACAGACGGAAGGGTACATCTCCGGCGAAGATATTTCTCAGCAATTAAAGATAAGCCGAACAGCGATTTGGAAAAATATTGAGGAATTGAGAAAAGACGGATATGACATCGTCGCTGTTCCGCATCTAGGCTATAAACTTGTTTCTTCTCCCGATAAACTATTCCCGCATGAAGTTCTTCACGGCTTACAGACAAAAATCATTGGAAAAAATTTTATCCATCACGATATGTTAACCTCAACGATGGATCATGCCTTTCAGCTGGGTGTTTCCGGCGCGGTGGAAGGCACCGTTGTTTGTACAGAAGGGCAATCGAAAGGCCGGGGCCGTATGGAACGGCCATGGGTATCGCCAAAGGGAAAAGGATTATATTTTTCCTTAATCTTAAGGCCAAATATTTTTCCGTCGGAAGCAGCTAAGATTACATTATTCAGTGCTGTCGCTATTTGCGAGGCTATTTTCAAATCGACGGGAGTGAATGTTCACATCAAATGGCCAAATGATTTACTTATTCACAATAAAAAATGTGCGGGCATTTTAACTGAATTGCGCGCAGAGACGGACCGCGTACGTTTTATCGTGATCGGCGTCGGTATCAATGTGAATACATCAATGAAATATTTGCCCGCCACGGCCACATCATTAAAACATGAAACCGGTAAGAATTGGTCCAGAGTCGTTCTGATGCAGGATATTTTCCGTAGCATCGAATACTGGTATGAAATTTTAAATAAACATGGATTTGAGCCGGTGATACAACGCTGGCGCCAACTGTCTTCAACCATAGGAAAGAAAGTGGTTGTTGGACATGTCAAAGGGAAAGCCATTGATCTCGACGAACATGGTGGATTAATTGTGCAAAATGATTCGGGCGAGAAGTTTCGTTGTATGACGGGTGATGTCGTTCAGGTTTAAAGGAATTAAATCAAGGTAATCCCGAATTTCGAAGCTCGAAATCCGAAACAATTTCGAATGTTCAAATTTGAATGGAAAAAACGTTTTTAACAATCGGGACATTTTGGTTTTTAGATATTGTTTCGAATTTCCGTATTAGGATTTCGGAATTTTTGATTAGTTTTAAATATGTTCAAAGATTATCTCAAAAACACATTAGCTGAATTAGAAAAAAAAGATCTGAAGCGCTCATTACGTGAAACTCAAAGCGCTCAAGGCCCGTTGATTTCCTTTGAAGGCCGGAAAATATTAAATTTTTGTTCCAATAATTATTTGGGATTAGCCAATGATTCCAGATTGGGCCAAGCCGTGGTCGATAGTATGAAAGAAGAAGGTTACGGCGCGGGAGCGGCTCGTCTCATTTGTGGCAATATGCCTTCGCATCGTAAACTCGAAGAGCGAATGGCGCAATTTAAGGGAACACAGAAGTGTTTGTTATTTAGTACGGGCTATATGGCGAATATTGGTATCATCGCCGGGCTTTTTGACAAAGAGGATATTATTTTTAGCGATCGATTGAATCATGCTTCCATCATCGACGGTATTCAGTTAAGTGGTGCTCAAATGAAACGGTATAAACACGCCGATATGGAGCATTTGGAAAAATTGTTGCAAGCTAATCCTCACGGCAAAAAACGTTGTATCATCACCGATAGCGTATTTAGTATGGACGGAGACATCGCGCCATTAGAAAAAATTGTTGAGTTAGCAAAATTATATAATTGCATTGTCATGATCGACGAGGCGCATGCCTTGGGCGTTATGGGCGAGAAAGGCAAAGGCCTGGCGGAACATCTCGGTTTGGGAAAAAAAATTGACATTCAAATGGGAACATTTTCCAAAGCGGCTGGAAGTTATGGCGCGTATTGTTGCGGTTCCGCCAACTTAATCAATGTTCTCATGAACCAATCAAGAAGTTTTATTTACACGACAGGTTTGCCGCCTTTAGTCGCCGCAGCGTCAATAAAAGCAATTGAAATTATCGAAAGAGATCATTTATTGAGAGAAAAATTATGGGACAATGCTCATTATATGCGCGCGGGATTAAGATTAGCTAAATTTGATTGTATGAAATCATCAACACCGATCATTCCTATCCTCGTTAAAGATTCTAGTTTGACTGTAGAATTTTCTCGTCGATTATTAAAGGAAGGAGTTTTGATCAGTGCCATTCGCCCGCCGACGGTTCCCGTCAATACGGCGAGATTAAGGCTAACCGTCATGGCGAATCATTCCAAGACAGATATTGATTTTGCTTTAAACAAATTTCAGAAGATTGGACGCGAATTAGGGGTTATTTGATATGCCGCTCATTAAGGGAAAAAACGGAATCATCTGGAATTATGATATTGAAGGCGAGGGGAAAACTTTGCTTTTTCTTCACGGATGGGGTGTGGATAAACGCGTTTGGCGGCAGCAGTCAAAATATTTCTCAAAGAAATATCAGGTAATCACCGTCGATCTTCCCGGCCACGGGCAAACCAGCTGGGAGAAAATGAAATTAACCGACATGTGTGAAGATCTAAGCAAAATTTTAATACGATTATGTCCGGGAAAAATTACTGTCGTCTCAAGTTCACTCGGAGGTTTGTTCGCGCTGAAGATGTACGAAGCCTTTCCGGAAAAAATTGAACGTTTGGTGATGGTAGGCTCCATGCCGAAGTTTTCCAAATCGGAAGACTATCCCTACGGTCTCGACGTGGCAGAAATGCGCAAGCTTAGCGGTCAACTTGATCAATCTTATCCAAGCATTGTGGATGTTTTTTTCCGTTCTCTGTTCACTAAACATGAACGGAATTCACGGCGTTTCAAATGGCTTCAGAAATTCCGTCAATTTGACAATAAGCCGATCAAACACGCCTTAATGCAATATTTGGACGTCCTCGAAGAGGAAGATTTACGCTCCATATTGGAAATGACTAAGCTTCCGATGCAGTTTATTAATGGAACGGAAGATGAAATTTGCAAAAAAGAAGTTTTGAACTATATAAGAACGGTTCAACCCAATGCGCGATACGATTTTTTTGAACAATGCGGGCATTTCCCCTTTTTAAGTAAACCGCATGAATTTAATCAGGTATTGGAAAGTTTTTTGGAGGACACGGATTAATGTTTTTAGACGCGCTTGATCGACGGATCAGAAAATCTTTTTCCGACGCGGCATTGCAATACGACGTGTTGAGCAGCTTACATAAAGAAATTGGACGGGAGCTTAGCCGTAAAGTGATTGACAATGAAAATGTCGATCACATTCTTGATATAGGAATGGGTACAGGGTGGTTGACGAATAGACTTTCCTTTTTCTTGCCTGATTCTTTAATCGTCGGTTTGGACTTCGCTCCTAATATGGTGAACACCGCCAAGAAAAAATGGGAAGATATAAAGGTGATTCAGGCCAATGCCGGCTTGCTTCCTTTTAAAAAGAATTCTTTCGATATGATTGTGTCTAATCTCGCCTATCAATGGATTCAAGATTTAGATTTCACGTTTCAAGAAAATTACCAGGTGTTAAATGATAACGGAAAAATATATTTAACCTTATTTGGGTTCAACACATTCAAAGAGTTGTTCGATTCTTTTGAACAAACCAAATCCTCGACGGACACGACGTTCCGTCGGCTTTATTCTATGGAGAATATAACCGCTAGTATTGAGAAGGCGGGATTCAATCTGGTCAAGAGTGATTATGAAATCATTAAAGTTCATTTTCCGGACATGGTGGGTCTGATGAAATGGATTAAAGATATCGGCGCGAATGTTTTAAATAATGAAATGACCATAGGAAAACAGTGGATCGAGCGCGCTAGCCGGTATTATGAAGAGCATTACCGTGACAAGTTCAGTATTTACGCGACCTTCGAAGTGATCTGGATTGAAGGCGTTAAGAAGATTTAAGAATGAAAAGAAGTATATTTATTTCAGCTACGGATACGCACGTCGGGAAAACCATCGCAACACTTTGTTTAGGAACACTGCTTAAAGAACAAGGATATAATGTTGGAATATATAAACCTATTCAATGTGCCGGGGATGATGCATTATTTTTAAAGAAGCATTTATCCGTCGCTGATCCTCTGGAATTAATCAATCCGTATTTCGCTCCCGAACCTTTATCTCCGCATATCGCCTTTCAGCGTCAGAAAAAACTCATCAACATTAAAAAAATCAAAGACATTCATCAGCAATTATCTACTAAATACGATATTGTTTTAATCGAAGGCGCGGGTGGATTAAGCGTTCCTTTACGGAAAGATTATTTAGTGTCGGATTTAATCAAAGATTTGAATGCGGATGTGATCATCGTTTCCCGTCCAGGATTAGGAACGATTAATCACACAATGTTGAGCATTGAGCATGCGCGCTCCCGCGGCTTAAATGTGTTAGGCGTTATTTTTAATTATACCGAACATGAAAAAGAATCTGTCGCTCATCAAACTAATCCAGCGACGATAAAAGAGCTTGCCGGCATTGATATTTTGGGAACAATCCCGTTTCTTCATTCCTTGGAACCAAAACAAATCATCCAACAATGTCATCGACGAATTAATCTTAAAAAAATTTATTTAAAAAAATCTAATGATCGAACGTTTACTTTAAGTGAATGGGATAAAAATTATGTTTGGCATCCATTTACTCAAATGAAGGATTGGCTGAACGATGAAATGCTGATCATTGATCAAGCTGAAGGCAATTATTTAATTGATACAAAGGGAAAACGTTATTTAGATGGTGTTTCTAGTTTATGGGTGAATGTTCATGGCCATCGTAAAAAAGAAATTGATCGCGCGATCAAAACGCAAATTGATCGGCTCAGTCATTCAACATTTTTAGGGCTGAGTAATACACCGGCTATCGAATTATCCAAGAAGTTAATCGAAATTTCACCTAAAGGTTTAGATAAAGTTTTCTATTCTGACAATGGTTCAACGGCGGTTGAGATTGCGATTAAGATGGCGTATCAATATTGGCAGAATATTGGTCAAAAGAAAAAAGTCGGCATCGTACATTTGGCGAATTCTTATCATGGCGATACATTGGGTAGTGTAAGTATTGGAGGAATTGATTTATTTCACAAAGTCTATCGGGATTTAATTTTTAAAACAATACAATTTGATTTTCCGGATTGTTACCGCGCTCCAAAAGGGGCAAAATACCCGGATTATGCCTTTGAATGTCTAGAAAAACTTGAAGCCTTGCTGAAAAAAGATCATTCCAAGCTCGGAGCCATGATTGTTGAACCTATTGTTCAAGGCGCGGCGGGAATGATTGTTTGGCCAAAAGGTATTTTAAAAAAGATGGCGGAATTATGCCGAAAATACGATGTTATTTTCATAACTGATGAAGTGGCAACAGGTTTTGGAAGAACGGGAAGGATGTTTGCCTGCGATCATGAAGAGATAAAACCGGATATTATGTGTTTGGCAAAAGGGATAACCGGCGGTTATCTGCCTTTAGCGGCGACCTTAGTTTCCAATCGTATTTATCAGGGATTCTTACATGATTATAAAGATCAGAAAACCTTTTTTCATGGCCACACTTATACGGGAAATCCTTTATGCTGCGCCGCGGCCTTGGCTAATCTGAAAGTCTTTGAAAAAGAAAGGGTTTTGGAAAGATTAGCTCCTAAAATAAAGTACTTGAGTAAACGGCTGCAATTGTTTTATAATCTTGGATCCGTGGGCGACATTCGGCAGCTTGGTTTTATGGTCGGCATCGAATTGGTTAAGAATCGCCAGACCAAAGAGCCTTATCCTTGGGAACAGCGAATCGGAATAAAAGTTTGCCAAGAAGTAAGAAAATATGGCATTATTTTACGTCCATTAGGTAATGTGATTGTCTTAATGCCGCCATTATCATTAATACGGGATGAAATAGATATATTATTAGATGCGACTTATAAAGCGATTGATACAGTGACAGGAAAAAATAAATGATTCACATCAACACAGAAAACAATAAAAATAAAAAAGTCTTTGTGGCCATGAGCGGAGGAGTGGATTCCTCGGTGGTGGCCGCACTTGTTAAAGAACAGGGCTATGACGTGGTCGGTGTGACCATGTGTTTTAGTATTACCCATCCAGATAGTAAAAAGCCTTCCTGCTGTGGTGTCGACGGGATTCAAGACGCTAAGCGCGCCGCGCAAATTCTCGACATTCCGCATTACGTATTAGATTTTGCCAAAGATATCAATGAATATATTATTGAAAATTTTACCAACGAGTATATTAACGGTCGAACGCCGAATCCTTGTGTGCGTTGCAATCAACATTTAAAATTCGGGACATTGTATTCAAAAGTCATGAGTTTAGGGGCTGATTATTTAGCGACGGGACATTATGCCAAAATTCATTACAATACAGAATTTGACCGTTATGAAATGAAAAAAGCCGAGGATTCACGTAAGTGCCAATCTTATTTTCTGTATAGTATGAGAAAAGAAACATTAGCGAAAGTCATGTTTCCCCTCGGAGATATGACCAAATTGCAAGTTCGCGATTTAGCCAATAAATATAAATTAAATACGGCTGATAAACCGGAAAGCCAAGATATTTGTTTTGTTCCGGCGGCCGGGTATAAAGAATTTATCCGTCAGCGTTTGGGTGATAGTGTTTTCGTTCCGGGATCATTCGTGGATGAACAAGGAAATGTCGTCGGGGAACATAAAGGAATCATCAATTATACGATCGGACAAAGAGATAAATTGGGAATTGCTCTCGGCTATCCCGTGTACGTTTATAAAATCGATAAGGCGACGAATACGGTACATGTCGGATCTTTGGCACGTTTATATGCGAAGGGATTGTTTGCCAGTCAATTTAATCCGGTCAGTATGGATATTCCTCAAGGAAGAATGGAAGTAAACGCGCGCATCCGTTACAATTCCGACGAGATTAAGGCTTATATGACGTACTTAGAGGGAGATAAAATCAAAATAGAATTTGCCGAGCCGCAAAAGTCTGTTACTCCGGGACAGTCTGTTGTTTTATATAAGAATGATGTTGTTTTAGCTGGAGCAATTATTGAACAGCCTATTCCTTGTACCGAAGACGATGTTCGAGAATTAATCCATCAAGCCTAACCGCACGATTCACCTTACCAAAAATAATAATTTATGTATAAAGTGATTCTTTATTATAACTTTGTTGCTATCATTGATCCCGAGCAGTTTTGCCGTGAGCATAAAAAGGTATGTCAAAGCCTTAATTTATTCGGACGGATTTATATCGCTGCCGAAGGGATCAACGGCACTTTATCGGGGACGCCTGAGCAAATCGAATCCTATAAAAATTATTTGTTAACCACAAAAGGTTTCGAACGCACGGAATTTAAAGAAGAAAATTCCGATTATGTTCCGTTTGTAAAATTAGTTGTCAAAACCCGTCCGGAAATTGTTACTTTAAAAACCAACGAAAAATTTGATGTTCAAAAAGATACGGGAAATCATCTTTCTCCTCGTCAATGGAAAGAAATTTTAGAATCGGACGAAGAGTATGTTCTTCTCGATATCCGTAATGATTATGAATCTAAAATCGGATATTTTGAAGGGGCCGTTCGTCCGGATGAAAAGAATTTTTATGATTTTCCGACATGGCTGGATAAAACTGAATTCGATAAGAATAAGAAGATTCTGATGTATTGTACCGGCGGAATTCGTTGCGAGAAATTTTCAGCCTTGATGAAGAAAAAAGGATATCAAGATGTTAATCAACTGCACGGCGGAATTATTAATTATGCCAAAGAAATCGGCGGCGATCATTTTAAAGGTAAATGTTTTGTCTTTGATGATCGTCTTGCCGTCCCGATTGAGAAAAATCAGCAAGAACCATTGAGCCGCTGTGAAATCACCGGGCAACCTTCTGATCAGTATTTAAATTGTTCGAATCCGGATTGTAATCGTTTGTTTATTTGCAGTCGTGAAGGAGCATTGAAATATGAAGGATGCTGCTGTCAGGCCTGCATGGAATCCCCACGAAAGAGGCCGCAGGATCTTGAAAATATTTATTCACCCACGAGAAAATGGTATCACTATTTTGATGAAAAAATTTAACAGAAAGGGTAAACAATGAGTATTCGTTTAGATCGTGACAATTTAAAAGGTTATGTTGGACAAAAAGATATAGAGGCCATTTCAGATAAGATCAGAAAAGTGCACGATAATCTGGAACAGAAAAAAGGCGCGGGCGCGGAATTTACCGGCTGGTGTGATTTGCCGACGAGAATCAGCGACGATCTTATTAAAGAATTAGAAGATTTAGGTGAAGAAGTCCGCGGTTATTCGGACTGTATTATCAGCATTGGTATCGGCGGTTCTTATTTGGGAATTCGCGCGGCGGAAAATTTCTTACGCGGAACCAAAATACCTATTTTCTACGCCGGCTTAAACATGAGTGTTGATTATCACTATCAGCTGTTGGAAAAAATTAAGAATCATAATCCAACCGTGGTTGTCATTTCTAAATCAGGAACGACGACGGAACCGGCCTTAGCCTTTCGGCTTATTCAAAATGCCTTAGCTGAAAAATATAGTCAGAAGGAAATGAAAAAAAGAATCATTTGTGTCACGGATGAGTCTAAAGGAGCCTTGCGAACGATTGCGAATAAAAACGGGTATCGATCGTATGTCATTCCGGACGATGTTGGTGGAAGATTCTCTTTGTTGACACCCGTCGGATTAGTTCCTTTGGCTTTAGCTGGAATTGATATAAAGAGTATGGTCGAAGGCGCTCGCGAAGGACAACGTTTATATTCGAAATTTGATTTAAAAAAGAATATATCTTATCAATATGCGGCCTCACGTTATTTGCTTTATAAGCAGAATAAAGTCATCGAAGTGTCCGCATCATTTTACGATAATTTATTTTATGTCTTGGAATGGTGGAAACAGCTTTATGGAGAAAGTGAAGCCAAGCAGGGAAAAGGTATTTTTCCAGCATCCTTAATTATGTCTACCGACCTGCACTCTATGGGACAATTAATGCAAGACGGTATGCGAAACGTATTTGAGACATTTATTCAAATCGAACAACCGGATCATTCCATAAAATTGCCATCGGTTGACGGAGATTTAGATGGATTCAATATCGTTGCCGGTAAAGATTTGAATTATGTCAATGTGCAGGCTCATAAGGCGACGGCAGCCGCGCATTACGAAGGGCAAGTACCGAATATGACCCTATATATAGAGAAGGGCGACGCGTATCATTTCGGCCAGTTGATTTATTTTTATGAGCGGGGGGTGGCGATTTCCGGTTATTTATTAAAAATCAATCCTTTTGATCAACCCGGAGTCGAAGCTTATAAAAAGAAAATGTTCGCTTTGCTTGGAAAGAAATAAATGGATAAATCATGAGGACAAGATTCTTCAGTATATTTATTTTGTTGACGTTGAGCTCAATCGGTTGGTCGCATGCTAAACCCCTCAGAAACGTTTATACGATTAGTGAACTTAATCAATTAAAACCTGACTATGGCACTTATAATACGGCGGGATATGTGGTCAAGATCTATGAATGTCCGCGC
>JAGOSC010000047.1 GCA_018062515.1 Candidatus Omnitrophota bacterium | reverse complement strand
GAACATCTTTAGCGGAATTGGCGTGAAGACTCGTCATAGATCCGTCGTGGCCTGTGTTCATCGCTTGGAGCATATCTAGTACTTCTGGTCCGCGGCATTCACCGATAACGATACGATCCGGCCGCATTCTTAAGGTATTGACGAATAAATCACGGACGGATACTTCTCCGAGGCCCTCAACGTTAGCCGGACGTGCTTCGAGCCGTGCCCAATGTTCCTTTTGTAGACTTAATTCAGCCGCTTCCTCAATAGTAATAATGCGTTCACCATCGGGAATGAATTCCGACAACACATTTAATAGCGTTGTTTTACCGGAGCCGGTACCGCCGGCGATGATGACGTTCATTCGTCCGATGACACAGGAGTGCAGAAAATCATTCATTTCTTTTGAGAGGCTATTAAATTTGTAAACAAGATGATCAGCGGTTAATTTTTCGGCAGTAAATTTACGGATTGTGACACAAGGACCTGATAAAGAAACAGGAGGGATAATCGCATTGAAACGTGACCCATCTTGAAGCCGGGCGTCGACCATCGGCGATGACTCGTCGAGCCGCCGGCCGAGAGGAGCAATAATCCGGTTAATAATGGCTCTTAAATGTTGATCGGAGATAAATCGATGGCCGGTTAAAGTAATTTCACCTTTGGTTTCAATGTAAACTTCCTGACTTCCGTTGATCATAACTTCCTCGACTTGAGGATCCTCCATAATTTCTTCGAGAATTCCCAGACCAAATGTTTCTTTGACGAGTTCATTAACGGTTCGCGTACGAATTTCAAGAGAAGATGCGTATTTTCCGCCTTCTTCCAGGAGAATAGTGTTGATGATTTGTTTAGCGGTTTCTCTTAAAGCCTGAGCTTTTTTGGGATCATTGAAATGTTCCGGCGTGAGGGTGTTGACATCCAATCGGGTCAGTAATTTTTTTTGTATATTTATTTTTACCTTTGTATAATCCGGCGACTTAAATAAATCGTCAGATTTCGGTAATTCTTTTTTTTCTGTTTCTTTAAATTCAACAATAGCGTCCTGGGCGACTAATGTTTCAATTTTATCTGATTGCAGATTACGTTGATTCGTTTCAGATTTAGGCACGTAAAGTTCTTTTTTGCTGAGTTCGACCGCTAATTTTTTAAATCCGTCGGCAATCGGCCCGCGCGGATTTTCTTCGACGGCCGGAATCCCGCGTTCAATGGCTTTTCCCACGGACCTGCCATCGGAAGGAATGCGTCCGATAATATCAATATCTAAAGCGGCTTTAACTTCCCGCCAACTGACACCGCCTTGGCTTTCGGCGCGGTTAAGAACCAGGCGCACACTTTTTAAGGAAAAATGCATTTCTTTCAATGTCTTGATGCACCAAGCGAGTTGATAAACAGCGAGGACGTCGGGCGTCGCTAGAAGTAAAATAGCATCAGAATTATCAAGCACCGTTATAACCAGTTCATTGAATGATACACCCAAATCGATAATAATATAATCGTAGTGGACACTGACTTTATTCAAAAACGCCTTAATGTCCGTGGGTTGGATTAAGCTTATTTGTTGGGGATCTGTAACAGCTGTTAAGAAATCAAACCCGGATGAATGATGGACAAGGCGTTTTTGAAGTTCGACGATGTTTAAATTTTCTGATTTTCTTAATTCTGGAAGAAGGTCGGCTAAAGATTGTTCAGGCGTTATATTAAGAGGTATAGCCATGTCATGACCGGCCTGAAGGTCAAGGTCAAACAGTAACACCTTACGCTTGGATAAAGCGAACGTGGCTGCCAGATTGACGGCGACGAATGTTTTTCCGACGCCGCCTTTATTACTGAAAATTGGGATTACTTTAGATTCCATAGTGCAGGACAAAAAATTTTTCCAGGGTTAAATGTACATAAGATTATACTTACAGTCCCCAAATTTTACCAGTCTTTTCCTAACTTAAATATGTGTAAAATGTGAAATTTAATGAGAAAACATTCGTCCGCGTCAAAAGAGATTGATATCAACATGAAATTAGCTACAATATTTGTGCACGTAAAATTAATATTTATCCGAGAGATAGAAATATGGAAAATAAGAGTGATCAACCTTTTAGTGTCGAATGGGAATCCGAAACAAGGATCAAATTTGAGAAAATGTTAAATCTAATGCCTTTTTTTGCCCGGCCCATGGCGGAAGGACCTGTCGCCAAGAAAGCACAAGAGTTGGTGAGGAAAGATAATCGAAGCCAGATCATTGAAAAAGATTTGGTCAATGCCTTTTTCATCGTAACGCCGTTTGGATTTCATGGGCCGATGATGACGGATATGGAAAGCCTCGGAATTGATTACAAGAAATACGGACATCCCATCGACTATACTAAACAAAAATAAAGCGCGAGACATGAATACTTCCATTTTGCTTTTGTCAACGAAACCTGCAGAGACTCAAATGCTGGTTGATGTCTTAACCGCTGCTCAATTTGGTTATACATGTCAGCCTGTCCAATCGTTCGAGGATTCGATGAATTTATTAAAAACCAAATCATTCGATATTTTTTTAGTAGATAAAGAATATCCAGAGGAAGGTCTTTACCGAAAATTAAAAAAAATAAAGGTGAAATGCCCGTCGCTGCGGATTCTTCTTTTAGCTGATGAGGTTTCACCAAAAGAATTGATGATGGCGCAGGAACATTTTATTGAAGGTTTTTGTCCTCTACGAGATGATTACACAACGCTCATAAATACAATTGAAGGGGTAATTTCATAATGAATCAAAAGCAGCCATCCATTAAAAAGGGTATTTATCAGCATTATAAAGGAAAAAAGTATGAGGTTGTGGATTTGGCCCGGCATACCGAGACGGAGGAATGGCTGGTTGTTTACAAAGCTTTATATAAAACGGATTCAATCGTAGAACATCTTTGGGTGCGTCCTTTAACTATGTTTGTGGAGGAGGTTTCGGTAGAAGGAAAGAGCGTTCCGCGTTTTCAGTATCTGGGAAAGGATTAAAAAGCTTAGAATTTAGAGGTGCGAAGACTGTTTAATGCAGGATTTTTACTAACTCCGACGGCGTTGAAATAAGGTAGTCAGGATTGTGCTTTTGTAAGATATCCTTCGCGTTGAAACCCCAGGTAACGGCAATCATCTTAATGCCTGCTCTTTTAGCTGCTTGTATATCTCTAATTTCATCCCCGACGTAATAAGCGTGTTCAATTTTTAGTTTTTTCTTACGGATAAGAGTTTTAAGGGAATTGCTTTTACCAAAAACTTTGGACGTCGAGCTTATAAAATCAAAAAAATCAAGATCATGAGCTTGAAGAAATTCTCTGACATTCTTAACCGAATTCGTCGTAATAATGCCCATATAAAATCCCTGCTGTTTTAATTTGTGAAGCACTTCTTCGATATGTTTAATCGGTTTAATCGAATTGATATCCTTATGGAGTTCCGCGCGGGCGCGTAAAAGAATTCTTGGAATTTTAAGTTTTGGGACATGAAGGTATTCAATTGTTTCCTCAAGTGTATTATGTTTGAGGATATCAATTTCATGCGGGTGAATCAGCTTAAACTTAAATTCCGGAGACAGGCGATTGCTGATTTCCACAATTTGCATAAAAGTGTCGGCGATCGTTCCATCAAAATCAAATAAGAGGATTTGTTTTTTCATAAGTTTTGGAAGAATAGTTACATGAGTATACAAGAAGACCAAACAATGTTCAAGACCGCTTTTACGAAATAAATAATCATATATTTTCCTTTTGGTTTTTATGTGTTATATTATTTGCGTATTATGGAACTAAAGAAAATTGATGATTTATTAGAAATGGTTATTAGTAAGGAAGCTTCAGATCTGCATCTTGTAGTAGGTAATCCTCCGATTGTCCGAATTCATGGTAATTTGGAAGCCTTGGGCAGCGAAATCCTCACTGAAGAAACGATCAAAAGACTCATCTTTCAAATGCTTCCTGAAAAACAGCAACACAAATTTATTCAAGAACGAGAGTTAGACAGTTCTTATTCCTACCGTAATGACTATCAATTCCGAGTCAACGCTCATTTCGAAAAAGGCCACATGGCTACCACCATAAGGGCCACCGCTTTAGATATTGATACGATCTTGCGCTTTGGTTTGCCTGAGCCGCTTAAAAAAATTGCCGTGAAGAAGAAAGGCTTGTTTATTGTCTCCGGAACGTCGGGAAGCGGTAAAAGCACAACATTAACTTATATAGTCAATATGATCAATAATTCGGAAAAACGTAAGATTGTTACCATCGAAGACCCGATCGAATACACACACAAGTCGAAAAAAAGTTTGGTTATACAGAGGGAAGTGGGTGTAGATACACCAACTTTTGCTAGCGCTTTAAAATATTCTCTCCGTCAAGATCCGGATGTCATCGTCATCGGAGAAATTCGGGATTTTGAGGCTGTTTCCATGGCCATGACAGCCGCCGAAACAGGGCATTTGGTCTTAACAACCGTCCATGCTCCAGACGCTGTTGAAACACTAAACCGGATTATTGACGTTTATCCGGCTGGTTACCGGGAACAAGTCTTAGCTCAGTTAGCCGGTAATTTGATCGGGATATGCTCACAAACTTTAGTGCCGCGCAAAGACTCAAATGAGCGAGTTCTGGCGACGGAACTTTTATTAACCAGCATTTCTATTAGGAATTTAATCCGACGGGGAGCGCTAATCGAATTAAGAGGTCAATTGGATTCGGAAGAAGATTCAGAAATGCACACGTTCGAGAAAAGTCTTTCTGATTTAGCTATTCAGGGAATTATTTCAAAAGAAACCGCTTATGACCATGCCAAATATCCTAAATCCCTAAAGTTCGGAGAAGACCCATATTCCAATATCCGTAAATCGGCAATAGCCAAAGTCAAAGAATTAGATTCCGATAATCAAATTGACCAAGCCGAAATTACCGAAAAAGTTTTGGTGATTGACCGCAGTGATAAAGATAGAATCAGCATTTCTAAAATACTAAAAGAATTAGGTTATATCAATGTGGGATATGTCGTTAAAGGAATCGAAGCATATAATAAAGTGATTACTGAAAAACCGTCGCTGGTCATTTTGGATACGTTTTTTCCCGACGTGGATAGTTTTGATTTATGTAAAAAAATTAAAAGTACCGCGGATCTCAATACGAAAGTAATTATGGTTACAGTCAGTCTGCAACCGAATGATTTGCAAGATGCAAAGTCGGCTGGAGCGGATGATTTTGTAGTGAAAACGTCCCAGTTCGATTTATTGAAAAAAACACTACAACAACGAAGGAGCGCGTGATGGTAAAAGGAAAAGTTAAATGGTTTAGTAATCAAAAAGGCTACGGATTTATCACACCTGAATCAGGAAAAGATGTGTTTGTTCATTTTTCGGCGATTCAAGGTGATGGTTACAAAATGCTCGAGGAAGGGCAAGACGTAGATTTTGAAATCATTGAAGGGCCTAAAGGCGAGCAAGCCGCCAACGTTACAAAAGCATAGCGGGTATTTATTTTAAAGAAAAATCAGCCCAAATCGGAATGTGATCACTGGCGGAATGGTTATTTACTTTTCCGTAATCAATCGTTTTCATCCCTTTCGTGAATATATGGTCAAGGGTGAATTTTTTGTTTGCGGTGTACCAATACTTAAACGTCCAGCCGATTTTTTTCGTTGCTAACGTAAAACCATTTTTCTCAAATTGATTTACGACGGCAAAATATCCCATTTGGGTAAAAGTATTAAAATCGCCGGCGACGATAACATAATCAACATCGTTTGGTATGGATTGGACGATGCGGGCTGTTTGAATTGATCGAAGAAATGGTTTGATCGAAATTCGCATATGAACGGAAAAGGCCATTAATTTTTTTCCGTTGATGTCAAGTGTGGCGCTGGCGGCAATTCTCTGTAATTTTTTGTCACCGTCAACCGAAAGGATGATTTTGCTGTCACTAATGATCGGCCACTTTGATAAAATGGCATTTCCGAAGTTTTGTTTTGGGATGGGGTGAAATACCGCTGGATAATAGATATAATTGTAGTTTAATGTTCTAGCTATTTTTTCCGCTCCGATCTCGTCCATTTCCTGTAGAAAAATAATATCAGCGTCTTTTAATTCTTTATTTTCATTGAGAATACTGATGGCTTCATCGATTTTTTTTGCGAATTTGATATTATAACTGACGACCTTGATTTGGCCGTCTTCAAGCGGGATGTTTTTGGTGACGGAATAATCAGCAAATCGGGGAGTATCTGTCTGACAATAATTGATTCCATATTTAGCCAGGCTGCAGCCGGAAGCCACGAACAGAAAAAGAAATATTAGTTTTATGCCAAATGGTTTACTCATTGATTATACGTTTTCCTTAATTTTTAATGACTATAATGGCAGATCAAATAACTGTCAAATCATTACGTCAGAAAATTTATAAATGTTTATCGAATAGAAAGGTACTTATGAAATTGTCCAAAACGCTCGTTGTATTAGATCTTGAAACAACGGGAACATGGGTTGATAAAGATAGAATTATTGAGATTGCTTTGGTTAAATGTTTTCTCGACGGCAGTAAAGAAGAATATGTCCGCCTCATTAACCCAGGCATGCCTATACCTCCCGCAGTTACGGATTTGACGGGGATTTCAAATGAACATGTCGTGAACGCACCGGCCTTTAAAGAAGTCGCCCAAGAAGTGCTAACCTTCCTTGAGGATGCCGATTTGGGAGGTTTTAATGTAGAGCGTTTTGATATACCATTGTTAAGGCGAGAACTTGCTGAAGCTGGCATTAATTTTGATCTTGACCAAAGAAAAATATATGACGCGCAGAAAATTTATCATTTAAATGAAAAGCGTGATCTGACAGCGGCGTATCAATTTTATTGTCAAAAAAATTTGGAAAATGCGCATTCGGCCTTGGCGGATACGAACGCTACACTCGAAATACTAAGGATGCAGGCGGCTAAGTACTGTGATGGGGCTATGGAACCGCTGCAAGAGTTTGATTATAAAAATTTTGATGAATTTTATGACACGGAAAGAAAATTCCGTTGGTGGAATGGAAAATTATATATGATGTTCGGTAAATACGCCAAACGCTATTCTTTGGATGATGTCGTTAAAAAAGATCGTGCGTACCTTGAATGGATTTTATCAGCAAACTTTAGCCAAGATATTAAAAGTCTCGTTGAGAATGCTTTAAATGGCCAAATTCCGCAGAATTTGAAAGATTAAGGAGAAATTATGCCGACATTATTTACTAAAATTATCAACGGTGAAATTCCTTGTCATAAAATTCTTGAAGATGAGAAATATTTGGCATTTTTAGATCTCCGGCCGATTAATCCCGGACATACGCTCGTTATCCCGAAGAAGGAAATTGATTACATTTTTGATATGGATGATGATTTGCTCGGAGGGGCAATGGTGTTTGCTAAGAAGGTTGCCGGCATGATTAAAAAAGTGATTGAATGTAAGAAAGTCGGTATTATGGTCGCTGGGCTGGAAGTGCCGCACGCGCATATTCATTTGATACCGATTCATTCCGTCAAAGATCTTAATTTTGCAAACGCGAAAGCCGCAACTCCCGAGGAGCTGTCAGCTACAGCTAAAAAAATTACTGGCCGGTAAGATTTATGGAAAATTATGACGATGAACTAAGGGCAATATACCGTTCGACGAGCATGATCGGTTATTCGACGTCGGTCAGCGTCATTATTTACGGAATTATTGCTTATTATATGGTGGCGGGCTCGGCAAATCGTCAACCTGTTTTTGCGCAGGTGGAAATGATCCGCGCGATTTTTTGTTTTGTCGGTTTTTCGCTGATCGTCGCTATTGGCTTAATGAATCGGATGAATTCCCGAGACATTAAGAAAAAAGGCCTGACGCCGGCAGAAATGTTACGGCATTTTCAGACGAGATCAATCGTGATTTTCGGCATATGCGAATTTATTGGTATCCTCGGGTTAATACTCACTATGATGACTAAAAATATCAATGATTATTATGGCTTGGGTTTTTTATCTTTGTTCTCGTTTGGTTTCTTTTTTCCGAAACTATATGTTTGGGATGAACAAATGAAGGGCGCCGGTATTTCTTCGGAGGGAATTGACAGTTAGGAATGAATGCTTTAAGATTTGTTAACTAGAAATAGAGTATAAGGAGAATAATTCATGTCAAAGCTGACATCTAATAAACCAAGCAATTGGAACGCAGATCAAAATGACGTCTGGCAATCACTGGAAGATCACTGGAATTTTTTGATCACAAAAAAAGTTGATGAGTTCATTCAATATATTCATCCGGATATGGTCGGGTATGGCCATGAAAGTCCTTTGCCGGTTGACCGTCCATGGTTAGAAAAATGGGTTGGATTTTGGACTAAATCAACCGACATCATCATATGCGAATTAAAGCCGGTGGACATCAGAGTTCACGGCGAGATAGCGATTGTTCAGTATTTTATTTTTACGATTGAGAAAAGCGAGCGCGGGATAAAGCATGTAATCCGACGATATACCATGACATGGAAAAAAGATAAAAAGCATTGGATTGTTATCGCCAGTCATAATAATTTAATGAATGATCATTTGCATGGTTAGGTCAATTGGATGAATAAAATTATCATTTTATTGTTAAGCGTATTTTATTGCAGTCCTGTTTTCGCAGATACCGAAATGGAAGCACTTAAGGCTCAGTTATGTAATACAAATGCAGAACGTTTGGATGTCCCTATTGAAGAGGAAGAGTATAGGGTTCTTGCAGGACATTTTGGAGGAGCTGTCATGCGCAGTGAACCTATCATTCATGTTGAGACTCTTCCGGTGACGTGTTCAGTATTACAAGAAGTAGAAAAGTTTTTTAAAGATCAGGATCTGTTTTTAGATTTTCTGAGAAAGAATATGAAAGCATATAATTGGGATGAAGGAAGGCTTCGTGAATTTGCTAAAAATGAGGAATTTCAAAAATCGAGGATAGGTTTTAATAAAGACAAAACAATAGCAGCATTTTGGACTGGAGGCATAGACTGTCCGAGTGTGATATTTTTAAAGAAAAATGAACATGGAAATTGGGAGCTTTTAGACGCCCGCTCTTTTAACTGCTATTTTGGTCCCCGACAATAAGCAATTTAATATAATTAAATAAATTTATTGCGGTTGTTTGAAATTTTAATTTTTTTTGAATCTGTAAATTAGTAATTTGTAATGTTGACAATTTAGATTTCGAATGGCACACTATCAGTATGCTTAAATCCATAACGATTAAAAATCTTGTTGTAACGTCTCTAATCTTCTTCGCTTCCGGCGCTTGGGCAGCTGAAGATCAAGGAGACCGGATTAAGGAAATGGGATTTATTTCCATTAAGGATGTTGATAACGATGAGAAACCGATTAAGGATATTAAAGCGCAACCGCTTCCAAAGCGTGTTCCAACAGCCAAAATAGTCAATATTACGCCTAAAAAATCCAATTCACGTTCCAAAACAGTAAAAAAACAGACTCCCAAAGAAAATTTAAATGTTCAAGAAAATACTCGCCGTGTAGAAAATTATGTAGAGAGTTATGAGCCTATTTTTGTTTATGCTGAAGGTGATGTTTTAAACGCGGCAGAAGTAGATACCGGTGATTTAGATTTATCTGCTGACAATAGCGCCGTTAAATCCTCTAGAGTAGAGGAGATGAACCAAATAGAATCAAAAAAAAACGGACTGGTGAAAGATAGTTATGGTTATTACAACGAAGGATTAGTAGCCAGTAGTTTTAAAGGTGAAGATCGTCACCCTTTCATTGTTCAGACCGCTTCTGTAAAGGTTTTAAAAGTTTTAGACTGGGTCGAAAAACAAGGTATTAAATTGATCTGGTTACCATCATCCTTTAGGCAATATAATTAAAACCGTTTTTATCACTCCCGCCTTATTTTTATAACCCCTATAGATTCCCCTAGTTTCGAAAAAATTCAGAATTCGTTTGCCTCTATTTTTTCTTCCGCCTATAATGAGCAACTGGTATTTATCAGTATTTGATTTTTTAATTGGAATCCAAGGACGAATCATTGAGTTCAGAACATCCTTTCAAATTTCTAAAACCGCTAAAAATTCTTGTCGTTGAAGATAACCAGGTTGATATGAGAATTATTAGAGCCATGCTGACAGAGGGTGGCCACCCGCCGGAATTATTAAAAACGTCCCAGACACTCAAAGGCGGTTTAGAATTTTTAGAACAAGACAAATTTGATGTCGTTATTCTTGACCTTAATTTGCCTGATCAACAAGGAACACAGACAATTAAACGTTTTAGTGAGTTGTATCCGCAAATGGCCATTGTTATCAATACTGGTGCTTATGAGGAGGAATTGGGCATACAGGCCTTGGATTATGGAGCGCAGGACTTTTTAGTTAAGGGAAAATATAATGGATATACACTGGTAAAAGCGCTTCTTTATGCCATTAAACGCAAGGCTATGGAAACGGAATTAATTGCTGCTTATGATCAGCTGAAAAAAACCCAGGGAAGCTTGATTCAAGCCGAGAAGTTAAAAGTCGTAGGTGCTTTGGCTAGCGGTGTAGCGCACGAAGTTCGAAATCCATTAGCGGCTATTCGATACGGTGTTCAATACCTGATCGAACAAATTCCTCCGACGAATGAAAAAATAAATAATGTTCTAAACAATATTGTCGACAGTGTTGATCGCGCTAATTTAATTATAAAAGATTTACTCGACTACTCGAGTCTTTCCGAGATAAAGCGTGATAAATGTAGCTTAAATGACCTTGTTGTAAAATCATTAGCTTTAGTTAACCATGAAATTGAAAAAAAAGAGATTGATATTGTCAAACGGTTTGATCATAAATTGCCGGAAATCAACATTGACCGTAACCGAATTGAACAGGTAATGATCAATATACTGCTTAATGCCGTGTCGGCGGTTGATCAATTCGGCAAATTAACAATCGAAACCTTTCGAGATGGAAATAACATTTACATTGTCCTGATCGATAATGGAAAAGGAATAAAAGAAGCTGATGTAGACAAAATATTTGACCCGTTTTTTACTACCCGACGGGCAAAAGGTGGAGTCGGCTTAGGTTTGTCAGTTTGCCGTAATATTATGGATATTCACAATGCCGATATCGTCATTAATAATCATTCTGATGGCGGAGTTGAAGCGAAATTAATTTTTCCGTTAAACGATTCCGTTTTGAAGAATTAACCCTATAAATCTGCGTGGTACCTCAATGTTGCCCAAGAAAAAAAATCATCCATTAATCGCGTTTAAAAAATCCGGTATTCACGGTACGGGTGTCTATGCCCGCGTGGAAATTAAAGAAGGCACCAAGGTTATTGAGTATATAGGAGAAAAGGTAACCAAAAAAGAGTCGGAACGCCGCGCGCAAATTCCACTCGAGAATAATGCGGACAATGAAGATATGGGCGCGGTATATATTTTCGAACTGAATAAGAGATATGATTTGGATGGCTATTTTAAATATAACACCGCCAGGTATATTAACCATTCGTGTGATCCTAACTGCGAATCGGATATTATTAAAGGCCGCGTCTGGATTATTGCTTTAAAGGATATTAAAAAAGGGGAAGAAATTACTTACAATTACAATTATTCTTGGGGAGACCATGAAGATCATCCTTGTAATTGTGGTACAAAGAGATGTGTGGGCTACATCTTAATTGAAGAAGCTTGGCCTAAGCTTAAGCGAAAAAAAAGAAAATCAGGGGGCCGAGTTTAATTTTGCAATATACTTATATTACGTAAGTAATTGATATAAATGCGTTTATATAAGTTTTCTGCCCTTGTAGAATCGCCGGTATGGTGGTATACTTATTCTCATTTGTAGGTAAACAACTGATTTTTAAATAAAGGATTTAAGACTGATGAAAAACGCTGCTAAACTTACGCAATTTGTTCTACTTGGATTAATTTTTATTTCCTCTAGATTTTCCTATGCCGAAACCGCTGATAAAATCGCTGATTCATTTTATGAGCATGGTCAGAAAATGATGGAAGAAGGCAACTCCAACGATGCGATTAATGATTTTAGTCGCGCGTTTCTTCTGAATCCAGCTGACACAAGACTACATGAAGCGCTCAAATCTCTGTCACACGAAAGAAACGTGACAGCCTCACAAAAAATGGATTTAATCTTATTAGAAGACCTTCTGGATTATACAGGCCAATTAAAAGAAAAAAGCGGTTATTACAAATATAAACGAAACGCCCTGGGTGAAGAATTGATGCAGAAGGGTTTTGAACGTTCTTTTTTTGAAAAAGAAATGAGCGCTATTGATGTGGAACAAAAATCTGTGCTGGATCAGGAAGAAGCAGATATAAAAGAACGTTATGCCAAAGGAGAAGACCCACTAAAGGTCATTCACGCTTCTTTAAAATTGGAAAATAAGAGATTGCAGGGCGAAATTGAACTTTTTGAAAAACAGTACAATCGTTTACGTGAAATCAATGCTAAAAATGGATATATTCAAGGTGAAGTTGCTATTCTTTCACTTTCTGATTTTAGTCAACAACAAGCTTCTGAACAATCAGGAGAGTCTGCTCCACCTGTGATTAATGTAGAAGCCTTACCAAGCTCAGATGTTCAACCTGAAGTTGCTAGTGTGACTCCTCCAGTTGAGATTGAGCCCGCTGTAGAAAATGAACCAATTGTTATGACACCACCGGTAGCCGAAGTAGAGCCCGAGCCAGCAGCAGATGTTCAACCCGAAGTTGTTGCAATTGAGCCTCCTGCGGTTGTTGAGGTTGAAGCGAAGCCTGTCGATGAGACAGATACGGGAGCTGTGGCGGGATTGTTAGGAGAAACTAAAACAAAATTAGATGACATGCTTTTAGCCTTAGAAAATCGAGATGAAAAGATTGATAAGATGTCTAAAGAATTAATTGCTCTTTCATTGGAATTGGAAGAAACAAAGTCGAAGGAAGAAGACAAGAAAAATGATTTAAATGACTTACGCGATGAGATGGTTGAAGTTGAATCCAAGAATTTACTTCTTCAAAGATTTCAAGTGAACTATCAGACGATGCGAAATAAGATGGCTCAAATGAAGGCTAAATTGGCGGAGAATGACAATCAAATTAAAGAATTAAATGAAAAAGTTAAAGACTTAAGTGCGAAGAAAAGAGGCAGATTTTCCGACAAGCCGGAAAGTAGAGATAAGGAAATTGCGGAATATCAAGAACAGATCAAGAAGTTAAAAAAAGAATCCGAAGATATGGTTAAATTTAAGAATGAAGTTGATAATCTGAAAGATTCTCTGTCCCGAGCACAAAAATATCAAGATGAAGTACAGACATTGCGTGAACAAGTCGCTAAGTTGAAACAGAACGAACTTAAGCAGGAATATATAAAGAAAACTTTAGCTAAAAAAGACCAAATCATAGATAAACAGTCAAAAGATTTGGTTTTAAAAGATAAACAAATTGTTGAAAGAGATAAGTCAATAAAAGCCCTGAATGAAAAAGTGAAGGATGTTGAATCTCGTCTAGAGGAAGCTCAAAATGTTATCAAAGAAAAAGATGAGAAATTGCAAAAACTACAAAAACAATTACTTAACAATGAAGAAAAGTATGTTAAGAACTTAGAGGATAGAGAAAAAGAATTCAATGAAAAGTTATCCCAGATTCAAAAAGACTCAAAATATGCTCAGCAATTTTCTAAGGCTGAAAAGAACGATAAATTGGATAAAGAATTAGCCAGTAAGAATAAAGAAATTACAACCATTAATGGCATATTAGCTGAATATAAGGGTCAACTGGCCGAAAAAGATGAGCGTATTGCCAAGCTGGAAGCTAGTGACGAAAAAGACCAAGCAGATAACGCGGATGATAAGCAAGGTGATGCCGCGAATATAAGTTCTGATCGTGAACAAGAATTATTATCTGTCATCACGAAAAAAGATGATGAATTAAAAGAGATCACGAATACGATCGCTTTATATAGAGAAAATTTAGACGAAGCAAATAAAGACATCGTCTATCAAAAACAGCAAATCGATGATTTGACTCAAGAACTGGCTAGATTGGATGAAAAAGTTCTTGCGCGTGATCGTCTTTCCAAAGAAAAAATAGATCATATTGAACTTCTCAAACAGCTTTTACAGCAAGAGAAAGAAAAGCGCAGCGAGAGAAATGACAATTTGCGTGAAATGGTTCAAAAGAAGACCATGGAAATGAAAGAACTTGAAGGAATGCTTGAAATATATAAGCTCAAGTTAAAAGATACGCACGTAGATGTACAAGAAAAAGAAAAAATGATGGGTGATTTGCAAGATCAGTTGGACAATGTGAACGTAGAAGTTTATCAGAAATCTGAAGTGATCAACAAAACACATCACAACTTGGTTGTTCTCAAAGATCAGCTAGCGGAGATTTATCAACGCTTAGCTGAACTTCAAAGTTTATCTGCCGAAGAACAAAAAATCCCGGCCGTTAATGATGAGATACAGAGTTTACAAACTAAAATTAATGACATCAATTCTTTTCTTAAGGGTGAAATTGATACTATGGACGTAAACCATCCGGATGTATCGGAAAGCGGCGAAGATTCCGATGTTGAAAATGTCGTTACAAATGAGTGATCATTAAAACTTATTCCATAGAACTTCATGTTTAAAAAATTCTTAGTCGGGCTATTTTTTGCTAATGTGGTCTTTTTATATAGCCCGGCTGCGAATGCCGTCCAGCCTACCGAATCTGTTGTTAAAATCTTCGTTACCTCTAATCATATTGATTTTTACCGGCCTTGGCAGTCCGAAGGCATTTCTTCGAGCAGCGGGTCAGGGGCCATCATATCCGGAAATCGCATTTTAACCAATGCGCATGTCGTTGCCGATCACACATTCATTCAAGTCAAAAAACATGCTGATTCGAAAAAGTTTACAGCGCGGGTGGTCGCTATTGGGTATGACTGTGATCTAGCTTTACTCGAAGTGGTGGACCCTAACTTTTTTAAAGATACACGTCCCTTAAAGTTCGGAGATTTACCGCAGTTACAGGATACTGTGACTGTGTTAGGTTTTCCTCAAGGCGGCGAGAAATTATCTATTACTGAAGGAGTGGTTTCTCGTATAGAAATTTCTCCATACTCAGAAAGTTCAAGACAATTGTTGGCTGTACAAATTGATGCGGCGATTAATCCCGGCAATAGCGGCGGGCCGGTTATAAAAGACGGAGAATTGGTTGGAATTGCTATGCAGGTTCTTAATGCCGGTCAGAATATTGGTTACATGATTCCTGTGCCCATCATTGATCATTTTTTTGAAGATTTAAACGACGGGCAATATGATGGATTTCCCATCATTGGGATGAATTATGTGAATACTGAAAATGTACATTTACGCCGTTTTTATGGCATAGATCACGCGGAGGGAGGTGTCCTGGTGACCAAGCTATTGCCTTATTCCTCGGCGTTTGACCATTTACGTGAGGATGATATTCTTCTTGAAATTGATGATGTTCCTATTGGAGAAGACGGGACATTTGATTTTCGCGGTAATGAGCGCTTAACGTTTCCCTATTTGATTTCAAAAAAACAATTTGGTCAATCAATAAAATTTAAGATTATGCGTAATGCCAAAATAGAAAACGTTACTTTCGCTCTCACATCTTTTATGGATTTGATTCCTTTTCAGAATGAAATTCAAATACCAACTTATTATATTCATGGCGGTTTTGTTTTTACTATTCTCAGCACGGATCTTTTGATGTCTTGGGGAAAACGTTGGTGGGAACAAGCGCCGATTAATTTGAATTATTATTTATTGGGAAACGGCCGGCTTAATTTAAAATTTGATCGCGAAATTGTTGTCTTACTAAATGTCTTATCAGACGATATTAATGCTGGATATCATGGTCAAGGAAATGAAGTGATTTCGAAAGTGAACGGGGAAGATTTTAAATCATTTAAGGAATTTGTTCAGTTACTTAATAAAGTAAAAACGGCCAAACCGTTCACCGTCATCGAAACAAATTCCGGAACAAAATATATATTAAGTAATACGGATGTGGATTCGATTGATCAGGAAATTATTAAGAGAAACAATATTCCGGCTCAATATTCCAATGACGTTTCTGAGTGGTTAAAGCCGGAATAAATTAATTCTGTAAGTGTATATAATTCAATAGCTTATATATTAATTCTACATTGAATTCTATCTAATTTCCGAATATGTTATACTAGTAAAAAAGGTATACATAATGAACTTATCCAAAATTTTTCTTAGCGTTATTATTTGCGTGTCTCTAATTGATGCGAAAGTTTTATTTGCTGCCAGCGATGTTCCTATAGACATTAAATATCTTTATGAAAAACAAACGGGCAGAAATTGGGGTGAAGCCTCTCCGGAGCGTCAACAGGAGTTTTTGGCTCAGATACAGCAAGAACAAAATCAAAGAAGGAAAGAAAAAGAGGCGTATAATAAAACTAAACGTCAGGAAAGATTAAGTATAGAAAAAAAGTTTGCTGCAGAAGAGAAAGCAAAGGATAAAGAATTACGGGAGAAAAAAGAACTTTTGCGTAAAAAAAAGGAAGCAGCGAAAAAGAGGAAAGAAATCTTAGAAAAAAAGAAAAAGGCTTCCGCGGATTTACGTAAAAAGATGAGACAAAAGAAGAAATAGCTATAAGAAAGCATTGCCCCTCCATTATAATCAGAAAATATTGAAGCATTTCACGCTTTTCAATCAACAGAAAGATCATTGGAGTATGGATAAAGATATTTGTCGTGTAAAAGCCGTTATTTTTGACATGGACGGCGTCATCACGAATACAATGCCTGATCATTATCGGGCTTGGCAGAAAGTTTTGCGTTTAAATAATATTCATGTGACGTATCATGATATATATAGTCGAGAGGGCCAGCCCGGTGAAGAGGCCTTACGGGAAATATATCAAAAATACAAAATTCCTTATAAGAAAGAAGAAGGAATGAAAATATTATCTGCAAAAGAAGACTATTTTAAGTTGAACGTAAAACAGCGGTTTATTTCCGGGGCGAGAACATTGTTGAAGAAATTACATAAGAATGATTTGAAATTAGCCTTAGTCACGGGGACGGCCCGACGGGAAATGGAGCGAATTCTTCCAAAAAGTTTATATGATTTATTCAGCGTTATCGTCACGGGAAATGATATAAAATTCGGAAAACCGCATCCTGAACCCTTTAATAAGGCTGTAGAATATTTAGGGATAAAGAAACAAGAGGCCGTTGTGATTGAGAATGCCCCCTACGGAATACAATCCGCTAAAGCAGCCGGCCTTAAATGTTTTGCCTTAGAAACATCGCTTCCCAGAGAATATTTAAGTCAAGCGGATGCGATTTTTGATTCGATTAAAGACTTAAATGACAACATAATATTCGATTCATTATAAATATGAAAAAAGTTTTAGTCCTCTATAAAAAGACAGTCTTTTCTCTTTATAAAGAGAAAAATGTTAAAGTCGCCTTAAGGCCAAAAAGCGGGCTGTTAAAGTCACAGTGGATTCGCCTCATAAAAGCCGATGAAGAACATACCAATACGTTGAATTATATTAAACTGGTACTCAAGAAATATAGTGTATCAGCCAAATTTTATTTCCGAGGAGGACGGGTTCCTTTTGATGAGTTCGATACAATTATCACCGTCGGGGGAGATGGAACATTTCTGCGCGCGGCGGCATCGACACAACATCAGCTCATTCTGGGTGTAAATTCTTCATTATCTTTCAGCGTTGGACGTTTCTGCGTCGCTAATATAAATAATTTTGATCAAGTCATTCAAAAAATGAAAACCGGAAAATATATTCAAAAAAATCTTCAAAGATTATTTCTTAGTCTAGATAACGGTAAGGAGAAAGTGAATGTGATGAATGATATATTAATTGCGCATTCAAATCCGGCGGTTTTAAGCCGTTACATTATAAAGATTGATAAAAAGCAGGAAGAGCAGCGTAGCTCGGGGGTCTGGATATCAACGGCGATGGGCAGTTCAGGCGCTATTCATTCGGCTGGCGGAAAATTGCTGAATCCATATTCGACAGATATACAGTATTTACCGCGTGAATTGTATGCCGGTTTAAACAAACCATATCAACTGAAAGGTGGGGTTTTAAATCGTGCACAGTCTATTAAAATTGCATCCCTCATGCCTCAAGGAAATATTTACATCGACGGGGCTAATAAAGTTTTTCCATTTTCCTATGGCCAAGAATTACATGTTTCATTATCCAAATTTCCTGTACAGACAATTCTTTTATGAAAAAAGCCGCGCTAGTCATCTCTCATGGAAGTCGCTCTTCGAAAACCAAAGAAGAAGTCATCGAATTAGTAAATCAATTAAAAGGGAAGACAGATTTTTCTATTCTTGAGTATGCTTTTTTAGAGATCGAAACTCCAAGTATTCCTGAAGGCATAGACCTCTGTGTTGAAAAAGGCGCAACGATCATTATCGTCTTACTTAATTTCCTTAATTCTGGCCGACATGTCGATGAAGATATTCCGAACATTATTCAACAATCTCGTCAAAAACATAAGAATGTTTCGATAAAAATCAGCCGGCCCGTCGGGCAGCACCCCGGCATTTTAAATCTGTTCACCGATTTGTTAAAATCTACTTAATCATGAAGAAAGCTGACCCTTCCATTTCAAGTCGACTCAACGCCTGGTATCGAAAGAATTCCCGTCCTTTACCTTGGCGAATAACAACGGATCCATATAAAATTTGGATATCAGAAGTGATGCTGCAACAGACAACGGTGAATGCGGTCATTCCTTATTATGAACGCTGGATTCAAGAATTTCCGACGGTAAAAACCGTTGGTGACTCATCAGAACAGAAGATTTTAAAAATGTGGCAGGGATTAGGATACTATCAGCGCGCAAAGAATCTGCATAAGGCCGCGAAAATGGTCTGTGAAAAATTTGACGAAAAAATTCCTGATACATACGATCAGTTAAGAAGTTTACCAGGATTCGGTCCGTATACGACGGGTGCGGTACTCAGTATTGCGTACGACCAAAGAGTGCCCATAATTTATGCCAATGTCCGACGAGTTATCATGCGGCTCCTTGCTATCGAAGGGGCAGCGGATAATAAGAATGATGCTGTAATTAATGAATATCTTTTAGAAATCATGCCGAAGAAAAATTTACGAACCTTTAATCAATCCTTGATGGAATTAGGCGCCTTGGTTTGTAAAAGTAAAGAGCCGATTTGTAACGTGTGTCCGTTAAGAAAATCTTGCTTGGCAAATGAACGAGGTATTCAAGAAATTATTCCTACTCCAAAAAAGAAAGTAATTGAGGAGTTACAGGTCTCGGTTGGAGTTGCAGAGCGTTTAGGTAAATATTATATCCAAAAGAGATCATCCAAAGGCCTTCTGGCAGATTTGTGGGAATTCCCCGGCGGTAAAATTGAGCCCGGGGAGACACCCCTTCAGGCTTTAAAAAGAGAATTGAAAGAAGAGGTGGGAGTTGAAACGGAAATGGAAACACCGTTCATGCAGCTGAAACATTATTACACGAATTTTCGTGTATCTTTGCATGTTTTCCGTTGTCAATTTAAAAGTAATCCGAAGCTGAAATTATCCCAGAAATGGGTTAGTTGTAAAGATTTTAAGGACTATCCGATGCCTTCAGGC
>JAGOSC010000101.1 GCA_018062515.1 Candidatus Omnitrophota bacterium | reverse complement strand
GAGTAACTAAACCAGCACCACTACGTAAGGCGGATAATGATGTTAAGGCAGCCGCGCCGAGCATGCGTTTGGATCCGGCGATAATGTGCGCGTGGCCAAAATCGTATTTGTGAAGCCGAGGATCACGACGTAATAATGGCGCTGGCAACCGCATAGTGTTTGGAGTGTGAAAGCGATAAATATATTTTATTGTTATGTTCGGAATTTTTTATAATCGCTTGAGGCCGGCCGTGTTCATCATTAATGATTTGTATGTCTTTCCAGCCCAGGTTCGGATTGGTACCGACGGCTTTAAACACGGCTTCTTTAGCGGCAAAACGAACCGCATAATGTTGAATCGGTGACTTGTGTGCTTGTGCGTACGCGATTTCATTATCAAGAAAAACATGCTTAAGAAAATGGTCCCCCCAACGTTCAATGGCTTTTTTTATACGGTCAATTTCAATAATATCAATGCCAGTTCCGACAATCATCGCATACTCACTATTTTTTTCATGCGCCGCACCGCTGCAGGTAATCCAATAAAAATTGATTCACTGATAATGGAGTGGCCGATATTTAATTCATCAATATCTTTAATCTGTGCGACGGCTTTCGTATTGTGATATTTTAAACCATGTCCCGCGTGGACGGTCAGTCCCAGGCTTTTGGCTTTTTGCGCGGCCATTTTAAGTTTTTTAAGTTGCAAATTTTGAGCCGACCGTGTCCTGGCTCGAGCGAATGCCCCGGTATGCAGTTCAACAATTGATACGCCGGCTTCTTTAGCCTTTAAAATTTGTTCTGGTTTTGGATCAATAAACACGCTCACAATAATATTTTTTCTATTGAACTGCTCCGCGGCCTTTTTAATTTTCTGAAAATTTTTTATAACATCTAATCCGCCTTCGGTAGTAACTTCTTCTCTTCGTTCTGGAACAAACATCACATAATCCGGTTTAACTTTCAGCGCGATTCGAATAATATCCGGACGCAGCGACATTTCAAGGTTTAAGGGTTTACCGATGGCTTGTTTAATTTTAAAAACGTCTTGGTCTTGAATGTGTCGACGGTCTTCTCTTAAATGACAGACAATCGTATCAGCGCCGTTTTTTACTGCAATCATCGCGGCTTGAACAGGATCAGGATCAAATTCTCGTCGAGCTTGTCGCAAAGTAGCCACGTGATCAATATTGACGCCTAATTTTGTCATTGTTTCCTTAATGTGTTGCGATGGAAATAAAATGCGCGGGGATTATTTGGTTAATTCACCGTTTACATAAAACCAGGTAATGACGGCTAAACCCAAAGCAATCAATTTCCACATAAAATTGGGAGAAAAGAATCTTTTCATTTTTTGGCTTTTGGTTCAATCATGGTCAAACTCTTAAGGACATTCACTAGACGGTCACGGTTGACAATCGGAATAAAACGGCCGTTTGAAGCCACGGAAATTTCTCCGGTTTCTTCCGAAATAACGATGACAATGGAATCCGTTTGTTCCGTCAACCCGACGGCGGCCCGATGGCGGGTTCCGATGATTTTACTGAAATTTGGATTTTCCGACAGAGGAAACAAACACGATGACGCGACAATCCGTCCTCCACGAAGAATTAAACCACCGTCGTGTAATGGTGAATTTGGCATAAAAATACTTTTAATCAATTCCGCGGAAATCTTTCCATCGATGGGAACACCGCTATCAATGTATGGTTTTAATTTTGTTTCGCGTTCAAGGGCGATCAAGCCTCCGACTCGTTCTTGAGAGAGTTTAAAGGCCGCTGATGTTAATTCTTCGATAATCGCGACGAGGTCGGAATCATCTAAAGACATGTTGAATAATGTGCCCTGTCCAAGTCTGGCTAGTCCTTGACGTAATTCATGTTGAAAAATAATAACCAGCGCAATGATCGAAATGGCAAAGAATTTTGTTAACAAGAAGTTAAGCCGGTCAAGGGCTAAATATTTTGTCAGTAAAAAAATAATGGAAAGATAAAAAAGTCCCTGCAGTACTTGTAAGGCGCGGGTCCCTTCAAAGAAAATAAGCATGCGGTAAAAAACAATCCATAAAATAAGGATTTCAATCACCGGAATAATTGTATTGAATATTTCAAACATAAAAATTAAATTTCACTTTCGTTAAGGATGGCGTCCATCATCTTTACGGTTTCTTTCGCGGCAGCCACATCATGAACCCGAATAATATGAGCGCCTCTCATCGTCGCTGCGCTTACGGTGGCCAGGGTGCCGATTAAACGTTCGTTGGTATTCTTATTTAATATATTTCCAATAAATGATTTTCGCGACGTGCCGATCAAAAGCGGACAATTCAAGATAGTTAACATGTTTAGACGATTGATAATACTTAAGTTATGCTGGATAGATTTACCGAATCCTATTCCTGGATCGAGTACAATTTTATCCGATTTAATGCCTTTTTCCAAGCACTTTTCCTTGGATTTTTGCAAAGATTTAATAATTTCTACCATCACATCCGAATACGATATTTTTTTCTGCATCGTTAATGGAGTTCCCTTCATATGCATCAAAATGATCGCGGCATCATAATCCCGAACATGTTGAATTAATTGGGTAGGGACATCACAACCTTTGATTGTATTAACGAGACTTGCTCCGGCTTTTAAAGCTTCTTTCGCAACAATTGGTTTATACGTGTCGACGGAAATAGGTATTTTTGTTTTGGAATATAAAGCCTCGATAATAGGAATAATTCGTTTTAATTCTTCTTTGATGGTGATTTTCTTTGCGCCGGGTCGGCTGGACTCTCCGCCGATATCAAGAATATCCGCTCCATTTTTCACCATGTTTATAGCATAAGCGACAGCTTTTTTGTAATTAAGTCCAGACTTGTACTGTCCATCTTGACTAAAAGAATCCGGTGTGACATTCACAATACCCATGATTCGTGTCTGGTGACCGAGTTCAAGGGCAAATGTACGTGCCTTTAATATAAAATTTTTTCGAGGAATAGGTATTTGTTTGAAACGATCCACCGTCGGACTAGGTTTAGGCTGGTTTTGTTTCTTCGCTGGATTTATGAGCGGCTTCTTCTTTTGAAGGGTCATGTTCATTGGTGGCAATACCCAATAATTCTTTGGTTTCTTCTAAATTCATTACTTCTTTCTCGACGAGGGCATTGGCTAGCTTGTCTAAATGGACTCGGTTTTCGGTCAACAATTTTTTGGCGCGATCGTATGCTTCTTTAACCACGGCACGAACTTCTTCATCAATCTTTTTAGCGGTATCACTGCTATACTCTTTTTTTTCCATCATGTCACGGCCAAGAAAATGATGCCCCCGGCCTTCTTCATAAGCTAGCGTCCCTAAACTTTCATTCATACCATAACGGCAAATCATGGAACGGGCTAAATTAGATACACGTTCAAGATCATTGGAAACACCCGTTGTAGTATCACCTAAAGCAATTTCTTCGGCAACATAACCTCCGAGCAGCATGACCATTAAACTTTTGAGTTCCTTTTTATTAAAATAATGTTTATCCGCCGTCGGTGGAGTTAATGTATAACCACCTGCCATTCCTCGAGGGATAATGGATACTTTTGAAAATGTATCAACGTCCTCTAAGTATAGTGATAATAAGGCGTGACCGGATTCATGGTACGCTGTGTTTAATTTTTCTTTCTTTGTTTGTGTGCGGCTTTTTTTCTCCGGCCCCATCGTGACGCGTTCGACCGCGGCATAAAATTCGGCCATGCCAACGGCATCTTTATTGCCGCGGGCGGCCAGTAATGCGGCTTCATTACAAACATTCGCTAAATCAGCGCCGGAAAAATAAACGGTTTGCTGCGCAATCTTTTTTAAATCGATATTTTCCGCTAATTTAATTTTGCGAGAATGCACTTTTAAAATACCTTCTCTTCCATTAATATCCGGAAGACCGACGACGACTTGACGGTCAAAACGGCCTGGGCGTAGTAAAGCCGGATCCAATGTATCTGGACGATTGGTAGCCGCAATTAAAATTAAACCGCCTGTATTGTTAAAGCCATCCATTTCAACGAGCAAAGCATTCAATGTTTGTTCGCGTTCATCATTACCTCCGCCGATACCAGCAAATCTTAATCGTCCGACGGCATCAATTTCATCGATAAATATAATCGCACCTTTACCGGATGTCTTTGAGGCTTTACGGCCTTGTTCAAAAAGATCGCGGACGCGTGAAGCGCCGACACCAACAAACATTTCCACGAAGTCAGATCCGCTTAATGAAAAAAACGGAACACCGGCTTCACCTGCTACGGCTTTGGCTAACAAAGTTTTTCCCGTCCCGGGTGGCCCGACGAGAAGTACACCTTTAGGGATTTTTCCCCCGAGGCGTTCAAATTTTTTTGGATCCTTCAAAAATTCAATAACTTCCTGTAACTCCTCTTTGGCTTCATCAACGCCGGAAACATCTGCAAAAGTAATGCTATTGTTGTCTTTGGTATTCATTTTCGCGCGGGATTTCCCAAAAGACCAAATTTTATTACCCATTTGCGCGCCGCGTTGGGAAATATACCAAATGAACGTGATAATAATCAAAATCGGCATGAACGAAAAGAAAATTTGCTGCCAAAATGTCTGAGGCGGTTTTACTGAAAAATCAATATTCGGATCTTCAGATATTAAATCCAAAAGCGCATCGAATTTCATCGGAATATTTAAACGAAAATCAGTTCCATCGTTGTATTTACCTGTAATTGTGTTTTCGGTGCTTTCCACCAATGTGACACTTTTGATTTTTCCGGTGTCTTTATTACTTTTTACTTGCTGAAAGAATTCAGAATAGGTTAGAGTTTTAAGCGGGCCCGTCGGTGTGACGGTGCTGGTTTTTTGCATCATCAAGAGCAGGATAAAACCTAAAACAATCCAAAAAACCCAGTTATTATTCGGCTGTTTAGGACGACGTTTTTTAGGTCGAGGAATATTTGGTTGTTTGGGTGTATTTTGTTCAGTCATAGGTACCTGCGATTACAAACTGATGAATAAGCAGTTATATACTTTTTAATATTAATATCAAGGATTATTCATGGCGATTAATCAAAATTGCACTTTCTGTTTTACTAATGCTAATTCCGTATGGCCAATCAACAATCGAGT
>JAGOSC010000100.1 GCA_018062515.1 Candidatus Omnitrophota bacterium | reverse complement strand
ACTCTAGCATCGGCACTGTTTGATGATTTTTTAAATACCACCAGCCGCCAACGGTGATAAAGATTATAAAAACGATTAAAATGAATTTTTTCATACACACTCCTAGGTTAAAGACACTTCTTCCCTAAAGAAAGAAAAAAAATCTAAACCAAGGAACTAAATACGAAAATTATGGAATTGGATATAAAGTTGAAGAGAGAACTGATTAGATGGGCCATCAAGGTAAGCTAAATTGAACTTATCTTTTAAGGAAGGTAGTTGCGGGGGTAAAAAAGTGCTTGAAATTAAACTTGTATAAGGAAGAGAAATATTAAATAAATTTTGTTGAGAAAAGTCCGCTTGTAATTGTGGTTTGCAACATTGATTTGATTTTTCGGGAGCATTAGATGTATCACCCTTTACAGGACAACACTTATGGGCTCGCTTTTCCACTTTAACCAAGGATGCTTCCGTAGCGCCAAAAACAGTGCAACATGTAACAGTCGCCAGAGTGACTGTCAAAACTAAAGAGGAAATGATATATTTAGACAAACAATTTTTCATCGATTAAGTATAGCTGATAACCTTAAGCCGTTCAATGCATAGATTAAAAATTTACAATGCTAGTCTGACGACGAGCAGCCTGCCATCGTGGTCGCCAAATACGAAAATATTGGGATGCCACATAAGAACCTAGTACCAAAGCCACCGCCACAAATTGAGCAATTAAACTTTCGGCGGATGGATAGATAGCCAACCATAAATTCATCCAGCCTGGCAATTCAAAATTAAGGGTCGTTGTCCCTATCCAATTAGCCAATTGCATTTCTTGGATGGTTTCGCCCACCATGACCATGAGGACAAATCCTAACATAACACCAGTAATTATCAACATTCGACGGAAAGGCAACTTTTTATGGCCAATAAAGGTTAAAACCCCCACCATTGCGGTCAAAGCTAAACCAATGAGTACACCATAAAGAACAACCGGTGTTCCAGCTTTAAGACGCAAATTTTGAAGAAATAAAACAATCTCAAATCCTTCACGATAAACGGAAGTAAAACCTAAGAAAACTAGCGCCTTAAAAAGATCAGACGTTGGTTTTGAACTTTCAAGGATTTTTTGTTTCCTCTGATTGTGATGCGCAATCCATCCCGTCCAATAAATCCGATGAAAAAACCAATTCATGATAACTAATAGCACGACAACTGCTAAAAGGCCGGTTGCAGCCTGTACATCCAAGGCTGGCGCATTAATATTGGAAATAATTCCGATGACTATAAACCATGTAGCTATACTCGCTAAGAATGATAAACCTGCTCCTAAACCGACTGGTTTCCAATACCCCTCACCTGTACGCACTAGACTGACGGTTAACGCAGAAAGTACAAGAATCGCCTCAAGTCCTTCCCGAAAAACTAAAATACCTGCGTTCATGATGACAGAAAATTTATTGAGATTTTCGGCTGTCGGATCAGGAGCACCATCAAAAATTATGCCTTGCCAAATTAAAACTGCAGCCACACAGGCAGCCATCGCCCAAAGCGTAAAATTGATTAAGGATTTCCAAATCGTTTTCTTACTCGGAATTTCTTTATGAACTACATTTGAAGCAGTATCGGTGGGTTCACCAAAAAAAGGGTTGTCTTTACCACTTGGCTTTTCTGCCCAGCAGCTTAAACAATCCGACATCATTTGCTTGTAACTGATAAGACAAATCTTTTTAGTTGTAGGGCATTTTAGTTCATAACCTTCTTTGGTTTTAGTTAATAGAACTTCACCAGCTTCGGAATGAACCTCAACGACCTTTTCACCGTTTTTTTCGATTACTTTTTCGATTATTTTATTTTCCATAAAAAAAAGAGCCCTTTTCCAAAAAATTGAAAATCGGGCTCTAAGAATTGGCCTCATAGAAATAAGTTAGTTTATAACTTATTATCTATACTTTGCTTACATTGTCAAGAAATTATGCGCCTACTTACTAACCTCCAAAGCCATACCACATTTGGGGCAAGTCCCCGGCATCGATTGCCGAACCTCAGGATGCATTGGACACGTATAAACGATTGCTTGATTTTTATTAGATTGAATTGACGCGCCCTCGGCATTTGTCGATTCGATAATTCCGCAGGCAATTCGTCCACCGGCGTTACCCGTTGGCTGACTAAAATCATCGACATTTTCGTGTAAAATAATAGCTTTATTTACAACTGCATACGTCCCTTGCGCTAAAGTTAAACCGGGCATAAATAATTTCAATGTCCCTTTGCCGTCTTGATCTATATCGATACTTCCCATATCTCCAACGTGGGCATGTTGATGACCATCTTTGGGTAAAAATCCATGATCAACTTTTTCCGGATTAAAATGACCTCCGGCCGCTTTACCCATATCCTCACAACTTCCATTCTCATGAATATGGAAGCCATGTTTTCCAACAGGCGCATTGGCAACTTGAACTTCCACTTCAATACCGCCATCTTTTTCGGTTAATGTGGCCTCGCCTGAGATTGTGGAATCTGGCGCTGTCCCTTTAATGGTGGCTTTTCCCGTCGCTGCCAATGCCATCATTGGAACACATAAAAAACTCAACACCAAAAATAATTTTTTCATCTTCTATTCTCCTTTCAAGAAATGTTAATGGACTTTATTTTAACAGACGAGTCGCATTTAAGATAGAAAGTAATGCAACACCCATATCGGCAAAAACGGCTTCCCACATATTAGCTACACCCATAATGCCAAGAACAATAAATATTCCTTTTATGCCCAACGATAAGCATACATTTTGCCAAACGATCTTAGCAGTTCTCTTTCCCATTCTTATCGCTTCAGCGACTTTCACTGGGGCGTCCGTCATTAGAACGACATCGGCTGTTTCAACCGCCACATCTGACCCGACCCCACCCATCGCCATTCCAATGTCGGCCCGGGCTATCACTGGTGCATCATTAACTCCGTCACCGACAAAAGCTACTTTCTCTTTATTATTATTTGTCATCAGTGTTTCTAACGCTTTAACTTTGTCTTCTGGCAACAATTCAGCTAAGTAAGAATTTAATCCTAACTTATCGGAAATAGCTTTGGCAATCGACTTACTGTCACCGGTCAACATTACCACATTTTTTACACCTAAATTTCGTAAATCTTGCACAGCTTTTGCGGCATCAGGCTTTAACTCATCGCCAATCATAATATATCCAGCATACGTTTTATCGACGACAAGATGGACAACGGTTCCATTAACTTGGCATTCATCGTGCTGAATATTTTCTTTATGAAGAAAACGGTCATTACCAACAATGATCCATCGATTTTCTATTCTGGCTTTAATTCCATGTGAAGGAATTTCCTCGTGAGATTGAATGCTGGAAGAGTTGACATTTTTTCCATAGGCTTCCAGGATTGATTTTGCGATGGGATGATTGGAATTGGCCTCGGCATGAGCCGCCCAGCGGAGCATTTCCTCTTCTTTAAAATTATTTTTAGGAACAATTTTTGTTACCTTAAAAAGGCCTTGAGTCAATGTCCCTGTCTTGTCAAAAACAACCGTTTTAACTTGCGCCAATAAATCCAAAAAATGTGACCCTTTAACAAGAATACCTCGACGTGATGCGCCACCTACTCCGCCAAAATAACCAAGGGGAATGCTGATCACTAAACCGCACGGACAGGAAATAACCAGCAATACCAATGCCCGATAAATCCATTTTGAAAAAGGCTCATTCAGTAAAAACGGTGGAATAAATGCAATTAAGGCCGCACAAATAACAATTATCGGTGTATACACTTGGGCAAATTTAGTAATGAATTTTTCCGTCTTGGCTTTATTAGCCGTCGCATTTTCAACAAGTTCCATTATTTTAGCTACGGAGGATTCACTAAAGAGCTTGGTGACTTTAATCGTTAGAACGCTTGTCTGATTAATCATCCCTCCCAAAACCGTTTTGCCAGGAGCGACATCCCGTGGAACGGATTCACCCGTCAGCATGGATGTATTCACTTGTGATTCCCCTGATAAAATTTCTCCATCTAAAGGAATTTTTTCCCCAGGTTTAACAATAATTGTGTCGCCCACTTTTACTACTTCGGGTTTGACCTTCTGTATGTCATTACCGTTTTTAAGATTGGCGTAATCTGGCCGAACTTCAAGTAGGGATTTAATTGATCGGCGAGCTTTTGATACGGACAAATCTTGAAGAAGTTCTCCAACTTTATAAAAGAGCATAACACCCACCGCTTCCGGCAGTTCATGAATTAAAATGGCTCCAACTGTAGCAACGGTCATTAAAAAATTCTCGTCGAAAACTTTTCCACGAATGATATTTTTTACTGCCGCCGATAGAACATTGTACCCACTTAGTAAATAGGCCAATAAAAACACGCTGTATTCACCGAGTAAATATGGCGTGTCTTGTAACCTTTCCTTAAAAATCATCCCAAAAATAAATAATATCAACGAAACGATAATGAGAATAATATTCTTCGAAGGAAGCTGCTGTATATTTGCATCGTTGTGATCGGGAGCGCAGTGAGCGCAGTTTTCACTCATAAATCGCCTTTCAATATTATTGAGTTTGATTTTTTTCTAAATATTTTGAATAATTTTCAGCACCGAATGGCAGGATCATTTTTTAAAGACTGTACATATCCTTTACATCGCCTGTAATAAGTTTTACCTTCGACTTCTACAGGAATCTTCCCGATATTGAAATATTTATCCTTCATCATACAAACATAAATTTAAGCTACGAGTTAATGGATTGATGCGACATTGTGCCCGCCTATGATCAATCTTTATTTTTTTCTTCAATAAGTTCCATGCCGCATTTTGGGCAAGCTCCGGGAGAGGTTTGACGAATGTCCGGATGCATGGAGCATAAATAAATTTTCTGGATCGCTCCCATTGCGGTATATTTCGAGTAATTTTCTATTGATTTGAAATAAAGCACTCCATTGGTTCCATCTGGTTTTAAAACAATATATGCATCAGCTTTATCGACAGCCTCACCTGTCAAAGGATCTGCCGAATACCGAAGCGCTTCAGCTTGTAAATAAGCCGCAGACGTATGACAGCAACCATAAGAAGTCCTTCCATTGATTTCAAAAGGCACTTGTTCCATACCCCGATATTTATCATCTTTCATACAAATATAGTTTGGATTAAGCCTA
>JAGOSC010000099.1 GCA_018062515.1 Candidatus Omnitrophota bacterium | reverse complement strand
GTTATACCTCGGTACAATTGATCATTTACGACTGATCTTTAGAATACGATCCATGGCGGCAATCACAGTGATTACGCTGAAAATTAAATAAAAGCGAGGAATAGTATGAAACGAAATTATTTTTGGATACTTATTATGGTTTTTTTAACGACATCATTGATGGGCTGTAACATGATGAGAGGCGCAGGTAAAGATATAGAGAATGCCGGTGAAGGTATTCAAAAAATATAAATCAAAATTACTAAGGAAATAAAAAAATGAAAGAGGGTCATCAATGAAGAAATATCAAATCTTAATGACATTGCTTTTAGGGTTAACACTTACGGGCTGCAGCGGTGCTTTTTGGGGCGGTACAGGCGCGGGAGCATTAGGTGCAGGAGCCGGATATGAAATTCAAGCTGAACGGCAGATGAGACAGTTAGATGCAGATTTAGCCAGCGGAAAAATTACTCAGAATGAATACGATATACGTAAAGATCAGATTAAGAGGGGATCATTAATAAAATAGGTATATCAATTCCTAAGGCAAGCCTGGCATTTTTAAAAGGGGTGAGCAAGGGAAGGAGACATTATGTTAAAAAAATTAATGAATACGTTACAAGTAGTTATTTGCTGTATTTTAATTGCTCAGTTAGTCGGTTGCGGAACCATTATGTATCCGGAACGCAAAGGGCAAAAAGGCGGAAAGATTGATGCGGGTGTTGCGGTTTTGGATGGTATCGGATTGTTGTTTTTCTTAATTCCCGGCGTGATTGCATTCGCTGTTGATTTTAATAATGGGACAATTTATCTTCCAGGGACATTTGGAAAATCGGCTGATCAAATGAATATAAGAGAAGTTAAATTTGATGCCAAAAAGGCAAATACATCAGACCTTGAAATGATTATTAAAAAAGAAACTGGGTATGAAGTCAAATTTGATCAAGATAATATGAAGGTCTCTACTTTAAAATCTGTTGATGATGTATCAGATAATTTCTTAAAAGTTTTACCGGGCATACAAAATACCCGCATTGCATTGCTAATCAATTAATCGTTAAGTTGAAAAGAGAATTATAGAGAATGTTTCAAATCTTTAAAAATCTTAATCCCACGGGGGTGTTTTTCTTACCATTGATACAAATTCCCACTCTAATTTCCGCATATAATTCCTACGACAATAACCTTTCTTTATTCCGCAGTAAATTCCACCCTTTCGGTTGTACCAAACAATACCACCCCGACGGCATTAGTAAGGCTAGCGGGGTGGTTATACCTCGGTACAATTGATCTTGCCGCCGATTTCTTTAAACTATTCATAGTTATTAAAAATTGTGTTCATTAATTGAGGTCATTATGAATCTGAGGATTCAAGATTGATCCCCTTCATTCCTTCAAAGGGAATAAGGAAAAAAAGGAGTTCATTATGTTAAATTGGGCAGTCACATTTTTTGTCATCGCTATTATAGCGGCAGTATTCGGATTTACGAATATCTCGGGTTCAGCCATTGATATTGCGAAGATCTTGTTTGTTGTCTTTTTGATATTAGCCATTTTTTCTTTTCTTACTGGAAGAAAAAGAATTTAATTTTTCTAAGAAATAAATACGAAATGATATTTAACGAATAAACATAAGAAATCAAACAGTACGATATATATAAGGAAGGTATTTCATGAGTGTAAATTATTCTAAAGTAATTATTGCGGTTACAGCCGCTGTTATATTCGCTGGCACATCAGCGCGCGCATCTGATACAGATGAACGTATCGAAGCAGCAGCGACGAAGTCATATGTTTATAAAACATATCTTAAGGACGATAACATTAAAACTGATTCCAATAACGGTGTCGTCACATTGACCGGAGCTGTTAAGGAAGAATCACATAAATCATTAGCACACGAAACCGTGGCGAGCTTGCCTGGTGTTAAGAGTGTAGATAATCAAATTGAAATTCAAGGTGAACGTCCGGCCCAGAATTCTGATGGATGGATCGGCACACAAATTAAATATTCACTTCTCTATAATCGGCATGTCAGCGGACTTGCTACTCAGGTAGCGGTTGCCGACGGTATTGTCACGTTAAGCGGCGAAGCTGAAAACCAGGCTCAAAAAGATTTAGCTGGCGAATACGCCAAAGATATTAGCGGCGTTAAAGAAGTGAAGAATGAAATGACTATTGCTAAAGCTACGGTCAAACCGGTGCAAACTTTGGGTGAGAAAATTGATGATGCATCTATTACTGCTCAAGTCAAGATGGCGCTTATGTCGCATCATTCAACCAGTGCATTTAAAACCGGTGTTGCAACAATCGACGGTGTTGTCACGTTAAGCGGTAAGGCCAGCAGTGGAGCTGGAAAAGAGATGTCCACCAAAGTTACTAATGATGTAAATGGTGTGACCAAGGTGATCAATAATATGACCATCGAAGAAACTTTGTCAAAAACATAAACAAGTAAGCTGCTAGCTGGTATCTCCAGAAAAGAACCGGCTAGTTGTTTTCATTAAACAAGAAAAGCATGCCTATGATATCGAATAAAATAGTTTCAAAAAAAATGAATGATACGGGATTGAAAAAGATGTTTGTGGAACAACTTAAAGATCTTTACAGCGTCGAGAAACATCTGGTCAAAACTTTGCCTAAAATGGAAGAAGCAGCTTCTTTGCCTAAACTTAAATCAATATTTAGTGAACATGCGCAAGTAACTCAGCAACACGTTAACCGTTTGGAAAAAATTTTAGCTGAGTTTGATGAAAAAACCGGTGAAACTAAATGCCAAGTCATGGCAGGTCTAGTCGAAGCAGAAGAGGCTATAGAAAAGAAATTTTCGGATACTAATATTAGAGATTTTCGTTTAATTGACGCAGCACAAAAGGTGGAACATTACAAGATGACAGAGTATGGTGTAGTTCACGCCTACGCTCAAATTTTGGGTTTCGACGATGCTGCTGAACTTCTTCATTTAACTCTTCAAGAAAAAGGACAATCAGATAAAGAGTTTACTCATATTTCGTACTATTTTTTGTTTAAAGCTTCAAAGAACCAGTATTTATCTCGCAACCCATTTACTCAAATAAGTAATTTAATATCGAAAAAGGATGTTCATCATGATCAATTTGTATAAACAAGAACCACCGCAACCATCGGAAAAGCCAGGTGACATCGATAGAATAAATCCTGTTAAGAGTAATCCGCCTAAACCGCGCTTTATCGAGCCCAAAGATTTAGATACTCAAAAGATAATCTCTGATCAACAAGTAGCACACGAGGTTGGCCAAGCCATCAAAGATGACCAAGGGTTATCTGAGGTTGCCGGTGATATCCATGTCACCGTCGATGATGGGGCGATCACATTGGATGGACAGGTGTCAACTGAACAACAAATGAATCTGGCGGCTGGTACGGCGATGGCTGTTGGAGTCGTTGATGAAGTCACCAACCATTTGGAAGTCACAAATGATAAACACGACTTTCTACCGTTTGGCCATTCGCGATGAATCCATTGTCCGGTGAATCTCTCGAGCAATTAGAGGAATCACAACTGGATAGATCTAGAAGAATGTCCCTCAACAAGAAACAAATTTATATTGTAGATGACGATGAGTCCGTGTGCCGATCCCTCAAATTGTTAATTGCATCTTATGGGCTTCCTGTGAAGACATTTACTTCCGCCGAGGAATTTTTTAGTGCTGTACCGAATGGAATTCCCGGATGTTTAATTATGGACATTCATATGCCGGGATTAAAAGGCTGGGAAGCTCAAGAACGTCTTTTAAAATCAGGCTCCAAACGTGCGGTCATTATCATTACGGTTGATAAAGATAACGGCCTTAAGGAAAAAGTTTTAAAAGAAGGGGCATTGGGATTTCTTCAAAAACCGATTAATGAAAAAGAATTGATGGGTTTGATCAGGCAATCATTTATAAATTAAAGGATAAGTTGTTATGTTAGATTGGGCGCTCACATTTTTTATTATTGCCATTATTGCGACGGTGTTGGGATTTACCAGTGTCGTGTTCGGTCTAAGTTGGGGTGAATATGGAATCTAAAAAGAAATTGAAAGAATTAGATATAGAAGATGCCCTTAAATATACGGAGAGCATCATCAATACTATGCACGATCCTTTAATAATTCTTTATGAAGATTTAAAAGTAGCCTTAGCCAGTCGATCTTTTTATCAAGCCTTTGGCGTAAAATCAAAGGAGACCGAGGGGAAATTTATCTATGACTTAGGAAATCGTCAATGGGATATTCCGAAACTGCGGCAGTTGTTAGAAGAGATACTTCCCAAGACGACAAGTTTCAATAATTTTGAGATTGAACATGATTTTCCTCATATCGGTACGCGTGTCATGTTATTGAATGCCTGCCGCATTTATATGGAAGCCAATCGTACAAAATTAATCGTCATTACAATTAAAGACATTACTGAACGTAAAAAAATTGATGATCTTAACGCGAAGATAATAGAATTAGAAGAACGGTTAAAAAAGAATTCCTAAATTTTTATTAATTTTATCTTTGGGATGATCAAAGAAAGGAGCCATTATCAAAAAATCCATGACGTCAAGTAAGGGAAGAAAGTGTAAGTATCCTCAGTGTAAGCAAATTTTGAGTGTTTATAATCATGAAATCTATTGCCATGCTCATTCCAATTATCCATCACGGCTTCAAAGGGATGGTGGAATTACACGACGTGACTTGAATTAACAAAACATCGGAGTCCGAACATTTTTGAATCACCGACCCACCCCAATCGTTTCACTGACATAATCCTTCGTAACTTTGCAAGTTGCGGAGGTTATGTTGGAGATTTTAAGCATTATTAATCAAACGAAGTAATCATAATTTGTATTTAATAAGGAGCGCATATGGATGGTCAGATGGATAAGGTGACGGGACGTATAAAGCAAGCCGCAGGTAAGACGGATGAGTTTCGGGGTACTATGAAAAATAAGATTCAGAAGGTCGCAAATAACATAAAAAGGCAGGTATAAGTTTTAAGGAGAAGCATGATGGATAAAATATATTATTTAATGGCAGTTGTCATTTTGTTTTTTTCGGTATCTACCAAGGCGGAGGCTATGGTGACGGCGAAAGACAGCGCTCCCATTAAGTTAAATACTGAGGTCACTCAGGCTAACACAGCCTCAAAAGTTGCGGAGGACAATGATCGCAAAGATTTAGACAATGATTCTACTTATAAATCAGATTTTAATAAGGAAGCAGATGGCGCGCTGTCTATTCATATACAACAAATGC
>JAGOSC010000098.1 GCA_018062515.1 Candidatus Omnitrophota bacterium | reverse complement strand
CAGCATATTTATCGCTTTATTTTTCAGCAAAGTAAAAACAAATGAGAAATTATTATTATCGTGGGTTGGATTAAGAGGAGCTGTTCCTATTATTTTGGCAACGTTTCCATTGTTGGTTAATTTGCCGGGCTCTGAGATGATTTTTAATATCGTTTTTTTTATTGTCTTAACATCCATATTTTTACAGGGAACATCGATTCGATATGTTTCGAAATTATTAAAGGTGGAAGGGCCAGCAACTCAAAAACAAACATTTCCCATCGAATTTGAAAAAAGAGGCGGCATTGATGCCGATTTAGAAGAAGTGATTATTCCGTACAATGCGTCAGCTGTTGGACAAAGATTATTTGAAATCGGTGTCCCAGACGAATGTTTAGTCGTACTTGTTTGCCGGGATGGAAATTTTTACGTTCCTAACGGGGCAACGGTGATTGACGGTGGCGATGTTTTACAAGTATTAGGTAAAATGGCGGCTATTAAGCAGTTTGAGCAAAGTCTGCATCAGAAAAGAAATCCCGCGGAATCATAAAATTTTTTCTTGACAATATTTTTTTTGAATTTATACTCTATAAAAACGATAGGGAATTAGATTATGATTTCAAGTAAAACAAAATATGGCCTGCATGCTTTGATACATCTTTCCAAAAAGTACAATCAAGGGACTGTCTTAATTGCAGATTTAGCCAAAGAAGAAAAAATTCCAAAAAAGTTTTTAGAAGCGATTTTGCTAGACCTTAAAAATCAAGGTATTTTAGACAGTAAAAAAGGTAAAGGAGGCGGATATCAATTAGCCCGTCATCCATCCGAAATCAAGGTCGGGCAGGTTATGCGTATACTGGATGGCCCATTAGCCCCCGTACCCTGTGTCAGCCAAACGGCTTATGCGCGGTGTAAGGAATGTCAGGATGAACATCATTGCGGTATTCGGTTAGTAATGAAAGAGGTTCGCGAATCAATAGCTGGAATTTTGGATAATACAAGCATGGAAGATATTCTACTAAAGACAAAAAATTTAAGTTCAGCCACTTTAATGCAGTATCATATATAAAATTTTTTTGGGTTAATAAACTACTAAATCGGTAGATAAATAGGTTAATAAAACGGGCGAAAGGTTAACTGATAAAGAGAGGGAAGTTTTGGATGCGATCTGCTCCATTAGGTATGGAAGTGTCCTTATCTTCTTTCAAATTAACAGACAACTGTAAGCCTTTTTTAAAATAACGATTCACAGCTGACCGACCAGAAGTACTGGAAGTCATATAATAATAGGGAGAAGAAGATGAGAAGATTTAAGGTTTTACTGGTTGGTTTAGCGTTTCTCACGGCAACCTGGCCAGCACAGGGTTGGGCAGCAGATGAAAAATCACTGGAAGAGCGGTTACAATTTTTGGAACAAGAATTAGCGATTGTCAAACGTCAACTTGAATTGAAAAAAGAAGATGATGATAAGGCAAAAAAGGAAGCGCCCATCATTTCCGCATCGGCAAAGGACGGGTTTAGTATTAAGAGCCCGGATGAAAGTTATAAGTTGAAAATCCGCGGCTTGGTTCAAGTTGATGGAAGAATATTTACCGACAATGATAAAAGTGTATCGGGCACAACGAGCTTATCAGGAACAGATACATTTTTGGTCCGTCGAGCGCGTATAATTCTTGACGGGACAGCCGCACGTGATTTTGATTTTTATTTGGCGCCTGATTTTGGCAGTGGAACAAATCAGTTGGTGGATGGTTACCTTGAATATAAGTATTTCCCCAAGGCAAAATTAAGGGCCGGTAAGTTTAAAGTACCTCTTGGACTGGAGCGTTTACAATCAGATACTGTTGCCAACTTTATTGAACTTGGGCCGACGAACAATCTGACTCCGAATCGGGATGTGGGTGTTCAGCTTTCGGGAGATTTACTTAAAGAGACTGTAAATTATGCCTTTGGTCTTTTTAACGGTGTGGCCGATGCCGGAAGCTCCGATGGAGACACAAATAATGATAAAGATTTTGTCGCCCGTGTTTTCGCTCATCCATTTAAGAATTTTGACACAAGAAGTCTAAAAGGATTAGGAGTCGGAATCGCAGGAAGTTATGGCCATAAAGAAGGAAGTACCCTTCCTACATATCGCTCCGCCGGTCAAATGTCCATTTTTAATTATTCATCGACGGTATCTGCAGATGGTGCCCATGTTCGATTATCTCCTCAGGCATATTATTATTATAATTCACTTGGGTTGCTAGCTGAATATGTTAGTTCGGAACAAAAAGTTATTCGCTCCAGTGGGGGAATCATTCGTGATTCGTTTAAAAATAAGGCCTGGCAGGTTTCGGGTATTTATGTATTAACAGGAGAAGATGCTAGTTACAAAGGTGTTATCCCTAAGAATCCGTTCGATTTTAAAGAAAAAACCTGGGGAGCTTGGGGTATTACCGGGCGTTATGGACAGTTAGATATTGACGACAGCACATTCGATAACGGTTTTTCAAGTTTAAGCACGTCTGTTTCCGAAGCCGATTCCTGGGGGCTTGGATTAACTTGGTTTCTTAACAGAACTTTGAGAACGTCACTTAATTTCGAACGGACTGAATTCGACGGCGGAAACGGAGCTGGCTTAGATCGTCCGACCGAAAGTATTGTCTTTACACGATTTCAGGTGAACTATTAATATACGAAAAATTAATCAGGGAGAATGTTCCATGAAAAGATTCGGTTTATTTATAATAGTTTTTTTAATGTTTTTTATGACGGGATGGGTGGAAAATGCATTGGCCAAAAAGCAAGTTACGCTTTTAAATGTATCATATGACCCAACACGTGAATTTTATGAAGATTACAATAAGCTGTTTATTCAGCACTGGAAAGAAAAGACGGGAGAAGAAATTGTCATTAATCAATCTCACGGAGGAAGCGGTAAACAAGCCCGTTCTGTCATTGATGGGCTGGAAGCGGATGTGGTGACCTTAGCGTTGTCCTATGATATTGATTCCATCGCCGAGAAATCAAGCTTCATCCCAAAAGATTGGCAAGCCCGATTACCACAGAATAGCGCTCCTTATACGTCGACGATCGTTTTTTTGGTCCGCAAAGGTAATCCAAAAGCGATTAAAGATTGGGATGATTTAGCCCGGCCGGGTATATCAGTCATCACACCGAATCCAAAAACATCGGGTGGCGCCCGCTGGAATTATTTAGCTGCTTGGGGATATGCCTTACAAAAATGGGACAATGATGAAGAAAAGGCTAAAGGATTTTTGAAAGTGATTTTTAAAAATGTTCCGGTTTTAGATTCCGGTGCCCGCGGTTCAACTACCACATTTGTGGAGCGTGGAATTGGCGATGTATTTATTTCCTGGGAAAATGAGGCTTATTTAGCGGTTAATGAATTAGGCCCGGATAAGTTTGAGATTGTTGTTCCTTCGGTAAGTATTTTAGCTGAGCCTTCTGTTAGTGTGGTTGACCGTAATACTGATCGGCGTGGCACACGTAAAATCGCCGATGAATATTTAAATTTTTTATATTCCGATGAAGCACAAGAAATTATAGCCAAGAATTATTACCGTCCACGTTCAGAAGATGTTGCTCAAAAGTATGCCAGTAAATTTGTTGCGGTTAAGCTTTTTACCGTCGATGAAGTGTTTGGAGGTTGGCAAAATGCGCAGAAAAAACATTTTGCGGATCAAGGTACTTTTGATCAAATTTATCAATAATCGAATAATTTTCCTAAGTTGATTTTATTCGATAAGTGGTGTATTTTAATGAATCCCGCCAATATATTTTCTTATAAATTTATTGGTGGGGTTCTGATTTTTCATCATACTAGTAAAATAAATACCAAATAACATGATTAAATTACTCAAACAAAAGTCAACTCTTCCCGGATTTTCCCTTTCCTTAGGATATACCCTTTTTTATTTAGCCTTGATTGTACTGATTCCGCTCTCGATGTTGTTTATTAAAACATCAAGTATTGGTTTAAGCGGTATCTGGGACATTGTCAGCGCGCCGCGCACTATGGCCGCATATCGTCTTAGTTTCGGCACGAGTTTTGTTGCCGGCCTCATCAATGTTGTTTTTGGATTTATTATCGCGTGGGTATTAGCGCGTTATTCATTTCCTGGAAAAAAAATAATCGATGCTTTAGTTGATTTTCCATTCGCTTTACCGACGGCGGTTACGGGTATTACGCTAACAGCTTTATATTCGCAAAACGGTTGGATCGGACAATATCTATATAAATGGGGGATTGAGTCGGCTTATAGCCCGTTCGGCATAACATTAGCCTTAACATTTATCGGTTTGCCATTTGTGGTGCGGACGATTGAACCTGTTTTACAGGAATTAGATGTTGAATTGGAGGACGCAGCGGCCAGTTTAGGCGCTAATCGTTGGCAAACATTCACGCGCGTTCTTTTTCCGAATCTCATTCCGGCGTTGATCACTGGATTTACATTGGCCTTCGCGCGAGGCATTGGTGAATATGGATCGGTCATCTTTATCGCCGGTAATATGCCTAATAAGACGGAGATCGCGCCGCTTTTGATTATGACGAAATTGGAACAGTATGACTATGCCGGTGCGACGGCGATTGCCGTTGTGATGTTACTAATTTCATTCGCTTTGTTAGCTTTTACGAATTATTTACAATGGGTATCCTCAAAAAGGATTGGTATTAATTAATGTCTTCACGAACAGAATCAGCCATTACTCGCCGGACATTAATCGCCATTGCGCTTATTTATATGTCTTTGTTCATTATATTGCCTTTAGTCGCTGTTTTTGTGAGCGGTTTGAATAAAGGAATAGGCGTTTATTTAAAATCCTTTAATGATCCGAATTTGATTTCTGCCGTCCAGTTAACATTATTAACCGCGGTCATTGCCGTCCCGCTCAATTTAATTTTCGGTGTGGCGGCTTCATGGGCTATTGCGAAATTTGATTTTTATGGAAAAAATTTTCTGGTAACACTTATTGATTTGCCATTGTCTGTGTCTCCCGTTATATCCGGTTTGATTTTTATACTTCTATTTGGAGCTCAGGGAATTTTTGGCCCTTGGTTCATCGATCATGGAATTAAAATTATTTTTGCTCCGCCGGCTATTATTTTAGCGACGATCTTTGTCACTTTTCCCATGATTGCGCGGGAATTAATTCCCGTTATGAAGGCTCAAGGAACTGAAGAGGAAGAGGCTGCGTTGACTTTAGGGGCAAATGGATGGCAGACATTTTGCTTAATTACATTACCAAATATTAAATGGGGCTTATTGTATGGAGTCATATTATGTAACGCAAGAGCCATGGGGGAGTTT
>JAGOSC010000097.1 GCA_018062515.1 Candidatus Omnitrophota bacterium | reverse complement strand
TAGAAATACTCTGTTTAAGCCCATTGAGATCAAACTGTGCTAATTGAGAAATGCTCGTCTTGGTCAAAGCCCGCACCAATATTAAGTGTGTCAATTCCCGGCCACCCTCGACATTGGTATAATCTTCTTTTGTATTAATATTGAACTCTTTGACTAATGGCGTCGGAGGCTGGGTGTAATCTTTATATGTTATTTTACCGATATTCAATGTTAAATGGTAAATAATAAATCTTGGTTTTGGGCTTTTTGGTATGAGGTCCTTTAACGTAATCAAATTCAATTGATCGGCTGATTGCCGTACAAATACCAATTCCCGTATATTAAAATACATTTCTTTGATCAACATCGGTTTGTTGAATATATTCCTGGGCCTATAATGAATGTAAATTTTCCCAATATCCAGCATCACTGTATCTGGGTATCCGGGAGGATTATATAATTTGGAATTCTTGATAATCACAGTGGGTTTAAATACATCCAAATCGAGTGTACCAATATCCAGCCTTAACCCTGTGGTTGCCTGAACGCGTTGCTCAATAACTATTCGAATGATATTATTCCTGACGGGAATTAAAATCACGACGACAAGGACAATGATGATAAACATTTTGCCTAGAAATTTCATATGATTACCCTGTTTCGTCAAGACTTCTTATTCTTTATAATGCCGATCTGTCCATCTCCTTTAAGATAAGCCTCCTTAACTTCTGAAAATGAACAAGCCCTTGTTCATGAATTTGGCTTAAAAGCCCTTCTTTGGTATAAAAATCTCTAACAAAGACATGGCTGGGAAAAATAATTTTTCCCAACCTATATGCAATAATTCCATCTATACCTGTCTCTTTAATTCCTTTGCAACTTTATCAATTTTAATTTTCATAGTACCACGAAACTCATCAGCTTTACCTTCGGCCTTTAACCGTTTATTGTTCGTAAGATCGCCGGCAGCTTGTTTAACGCGTCCCTTCATTTTATCCACTTGACCATCCATATGCTCTCCTTTAATCAATACAAATTATTTATGTCGTTTTAATAAGCTTATGTGTTTTGTTAAAATCTCTCTTCGTTTGCATTCCTTTTATATTTTGAGCATTTTTCTTTGACGCCAAAATTTTACTTGGCCTTTGTTTAGTTTGAACATGCTTCTGCTCACTTTGTAATTTTTGTACCGGCTTATCTTTCTTAGTCGCCGGTTCTTTATTCTCTGCTGGGGGATCTATTGTTACCCTATGATCATGTTTGTTAGTGTGTATGGGCAGAGCATTGATCTTCGTAGCTATTGTGAAATCCTTCTCGGAAAGTCCACTCACCTCATGCGTTGTTAGCACAACACGAAGATTGCGGTATTTCGTCAAGTGAATGTCGGGATGATGTTTTTCATCTTCCGCAATAACAGCAATACGGTCAATTAGGTCAATAGCAGCAATAAAATTAGGTACGATGAAATCACGATAAATCGTTTTGTGATCATCCGTTAATTGCCAACCATCAAGATACTTAAGAGACTTCTTAGCTTGGTTAGCTGTCAATAATGACGGTAATTCGTCTTTCTTTGATGTTGTTTCCGATTCCTTAGAAATTCTGTTTTGATTTTTCTTTTGGTATGAAGAATTATCCTTGTTTTCAGTTAACGAAAATATTCTTTCTTTGCGCGAATTCTTTTTAGTCAGGTTTTGCATTAATTACCTCTCTTATTTAATTTGTCTTTTTTATTATTTATATTCTCTGTCGTATTAAACACTTGATTAACCAAGTTGAGCAGATAGTGATCCTCAAATGGCTTTTGTAAAAAACCCACGGCTCCTGCTTCTAAAGCTTTTTCCTTAAAAGCGTCTTCTTTATCCGCCGAAATAACGATAACCGGGAGGTTATATCCTTCTTTCTTAAGTCTTTCCTGTGTGTCCCATCCATTTAATCCCGGCATATGAATATCGAGGATCAAACAGCCTTTAACGCTATTCGGCACAGTAATAAAGAATTCCTCCGCAGACGAAAATATTTCCACGGCAAATCCGTAACTGACCATCAGTGCTTTAAGTGAACGGCGCACCGAATCATCGTCATCCACAATGTAAATTTGCTTCTTGTCTGAAGACATTTTGTCGAATTTCTTAAGGGGTGAATCTTTTACTTGCATGAAGGTATTTTAGAGAGGAGTCAAACAAGAATCAATGGTACCAGGGTATAACAGGTGAGTATAATGCTCAAAGGGCTTTCGAAAAATTCGAGCCTCCTTTTTATGAGGCAATGGGAAAGTTTACGGGCATAACTACCCGCCTTAATAACTAAATTCTTTACACTATTTTTTGAAAAAACGTTCAATCACACGGTTGATCGCCACTGCGCTTGAAGCATCGAAGCTAAAAAACCAGCCCCAAAAGAAAAACAGACAACAGAATCTTTGTCCTCTAACTCTTTTCTCAAAATAGTCTTTAAAGCAAATAACACCGACGGTGAAGACATATTTCCATAATCCCTCAAAATCTCACGGGACGGTGACATATCATCATCCGAAAGATGTAAACTTTCCTGAATGGCGTCTAAAACCTTGCGTCCTCCCGAATGAAAAGCATAATATGTAGGATCCGCTGAAGGCTTTTTATAAAGAGCGCGTATGGCTCGAGACGCGATATCACACACCTTAGGCGAAATCACATTACATAGGCGCGCATCGAGGTATTTAAAACGTAGTTCATCGCGGTATTCCGGCCACAAAACCGAAGAAATATTCTGTATTTGTAAACCCGAAGTTTTCGGCTTATTGGTCAATAAGACGGCCGCCGCCCCGTCGGAAAAAATAGAATTTGATAAAATAAGTTCTGGTTTCTCTGCCCAATGAATGGCGGCGGAACAAATCTCGACGGCTACCACTAAAACATTTGAATCGGGATACCGATTTAGATAATCGTCCGCCGAGCGTAAACCTGGCAAAGCGCCGGTACAACCTAAGCCTACCAAATCCAAAGTATAAATATTTTCCGATAATCCAAGCTGTTGACTAATATATGTGCTTAACCCCGGACATAAATAACCCGTGCAGGTCGAAACGAACAATGCATTAATATCGCCCGGTTTATAGTTCAGCTTTTCTAAAAGTTTTTGAACCGCCTCAACCGATAAACGTACAGCCTCGTGTTCAAAGCGCTTTATTTTTTCGTCCACCGATTCATCCAGCAACTCCTGTAAATTATTCCAAGAAAAATATCGACGCTGAATCCCTTTATCTAATAAAAATCTCTTATAAAGTTTTAAAGCGCTGGCATCCGGTTTAACTTTATCCGTAATCAGAGTTAAAACTTCCTCTTGTGTCAGGCTATTCGGCGGATTGGCGGTTTCAACGTCGAGAATAAATGTTTTCAAGGACAGTCGATTCATCATTGGAATAAATATTTTTGGTTAGAGAAACCCTGGTGTTTTTAAAAAATGTTTCGATTAAAAAACGGCTGCATGGGGGAACAGACACGCATACATTTAATAACCACGAAGTTTTTAGAATAGCATGCGCCAGAAGGGCCCAATGCATTTGTTTTTTTAATTTTCTTTGCATGGATTTAGTTTCAAAAGGCAAGTTTTTTTGACGACAATGAAATTCATAAACACAATCTTTAGCCGTACTTAAAGCAATCGCCATTCCGTCGCCGGTAAAAGAAGGAATAACCGATCTCTGATCGCCCAAAAAATATACATTGCCGTGATGACTTCGACGGGATATAAATCCGTAAGGGATTTCTCCAACGGCACAAACCGGCGCTATAAAATCCGCGTGTTGAAGGACAGCATCGAGTTGCGGATTTGAACGTCTTAAATAAGAGACGGCCGCGTCAAAATCTCCATGAAATGATTTGTACAGGGCTTTATCAATCACAAAACAAAAATTGGTAGCTTCCCCTTCGATCGGACAAATCCCGCCATAGCCTCCCGGAAAAGAAAACAACATCGTTGTTTCTTTAAAATCCTGTCGACGAGAATTAAGGAAAATGTGTGTCTTTAACCCAAGATAAGAATGATCTTTTCCTCGACGCTTGTGTTCTTTGGAATAGTCATGTTTTCCAGTAGCTATAAAGATATGCCGCGCGTAAAAATTTCCCGTATTCGTCTCAATCTTATAAAGACCGTTTTCTTCCTTATGGTATCCCCTCATGTATACACCGCGAAAAATATCCACTCCCGCCTCTTTGGTATTATTCAAAAGCTGTTCATCCAGTTTATAACGCGAAATTCCACGGCCGGGAAACGGAAAGGTGAACCCTACTTTAGAATGCGGTGAATATAATTGAAAATATTTTACGGCGGGACTATCATCGAGAGAAATACCCATTTCTTTAAGAAAAATATGGGCTTCAAAACTTAAAAACTCCCCGCAGACTTTGTGATGCGGTCCATGAGTCTTCTCCAAAACAGCGACGTCATAACCAAGTTTTTTTAAATGATATGCCGCCGTTGAACCAGCCACTCCTCCACCGACGACAATACATTCATAATTATTTTTCATAACGGACTCCATAACGAAAATTAGGATACCACGAAATCTTGACGCGAGCTAAATCCATTTTCGCCTGAGTCAAAAGATCAACCCATTCCCTGCGCTTAAAGCCTCGGGCAACCGATAACGGCGCATCATGACAAATGATGGGATTGAACCTCACCATTTTGACAAAATATTTAATAAAATAATACGGAATAGGGTGCCGATTCAAATCCGAAATGAACCAGCCCTTACGGGCATGCGTTGTCATCCATCGCATCAGTTTTATGATTTCTTGATTAGTTAAATGATGCATGGTTAAAGAATTGATGATCAAATCGTATGTGAGGCATTCATCGAGGGAAAATATATCGCCATGAATGAAATTGATAGGAGAAGTCGTTGCATCGGCAGCCGACGAAACGGCCTCGCGATTTAAATCTATGCCTGTTAATTCTAAAGATAATTTTCTTTTGCGTCCGTAATCATCAATCCGTCTTAAAATTTCTCCGTCACCGCAACCAATGTCCAAAATTTTCAAGACACGGTCATGCCCTTCTTGCGTCAAAAAATATTTCACAGCATCCAGGGTAGGCCAATAACCCAAAGTGAAAACATTTATTCTGTTTATTTGTTGATATGTTTGACGTAATATTTTTGAATCTATATGCCGGTCATCAATAAGCTCTGTAAAATCACTGCGATGATGAAGTTCAATCATAATTTTTAGAAAGAAATTTTTTTGATATGAGAGTCAAATTTAAATAATATTTAATATTATATTATTAATTCCCATTTATTCTCCAACTTTTAATTGATTATCCACATGATCGACTCCAGCTACATTTTCAACCTGCTTAATAATCCTTTCTATATCTTCTTTATTTTTCACTGTCCCTTGAAGCTTAACCCGCCCATCCACGGCCATAACTTTAATATCCGACGTTTTCCCTGATAGTTGAATATTGCTGGACAGCATTTGTTGTATAT
>JAGOSC010000046.1 GCA_018062515.1 Candidatus Omnitrophota bacterium | reverse complement strand
GGGGACAGTAGTCTTGGCCAGGCCCCGCTTTGATCGGGAGACTTAGGATCATAATTAAATGAGAGAGAGTATTGTTTTTTATTTTTTTTTAGTTTTAGAAAAGTGATTTGGGTATGGTTAAGGGTTTGGAAGGGTGGGTTTAGGTTGAAATGGTCTAAAGTTTAAGTGTTTTCCAGAGTCAATCATTTTTCATATTTGAAGTAATTTTCGATAATATTTGATTAATAATCAAATTATCGTCTTGACAAAGTAAATTTATGTGATATATTTTTTTTATAGTTCGATGATAAATCAAATTGACTTACTTAAAGATCCCTCTCTTTAAGCTCTAATTTTACCTTCCTGTTTTGATTTATCTACCTCCGAATAAGACTCCAGCCAGGGAAATTTTATGGGTAGGGCACTGCAAATAAATCATATTTTTGCATCCATTTTCGTAAACATCTTTAAGTAATTAAAGAAAATGTCGAAAATCCTCCCATAAAAAATTACAAATACAACAACCATACATTTGAGTTAAAAATGGATTTTAATGTTGAAAAAATGTTTGAAATCTATGACGAGTCTAAAAATAAAATTTTGCTTTACGTCGAATCATCTGTTTCACCTCATCAATTTAGAGCATTACGAAAATTAATTTTAGATGAACTTGGGAAAAGCGGAGCTGAAGGAAAGGTGCGTCAACTTCTGGAAAGGCATGGGCCGGCAGGAACTGAAACTCGCAAGGGGGGTGGTGTTTAATGAATGATAAAGTTAAGTAAAAAACTAGAACAAAAAGGGTGGAGCGCTTTGAAAATTGAACTCGAAAAACAAGGAATTAACGGTGTAGTCCTTGAAGAGGCAGAAAATTCTTTTTACAAAGGAATTAATGTTTTAGCAAAATTGTTTTTAGAAAACTATACTTGTGCGAACAAACCATTCAACAATCGATCCAGAAAAAATTAGTTGTATAATGATGTATATTTAAGTAAAATACCGTTTCAGTCAGGAGAGGTAATGAAAACGTATACCATGACAGAAGCGGCAAAGATTTTAGGTGTGCATCGCCAGACTATGATAAACTGGGTGCGCAAAGGCTGGGTTAAACCTAAGCGAGATTATAAAGATTGGCCCATTTTTACGGAGAAGTGCATTTCTGACATCCGAAAATGGCATGAAACAATTAGGAGTTAATATCTCAGTATGAAAGTTGCGTTATACACTAGGGTAAGTACTGAAGATCAAGCCAGAGAAGGGTTTTCCCTTACAGTACAAAAAAACTATCTTCTGCAATATATAAAAAATTTAGATTGGAAAAACTTTTGTAGTATTCATGACGCGGATGTTTATCAAGATGATGGTTATTCCGGTTACAATATGGATCGACCCGCCTTTCAGCGCCTTTTAACTGATGCAAGAAACAAAAAATTTGATTTGCTTATCGTATATAAACAAGACCGATTAAGCCGAAATCTCCGAGAATTATTATCATTTCTCGAAGAACTTCAATCTTTAGGAATTGGATTTAAATCCGCGACGGAACCTTTTGACACCACCTCGAGTGCTGGAAAATTAGCAATACAAATGTTGGGTAGTTACGCTGAGTTCGAACGGAATCGACTGATTGAAAGAGTATTCCCTGGAATGGTTGAGGGTGTTAAAAAAGGCCATTGGCAAGGAGCACGTTACACACCGCTCGGTTATATACACAATAAAGAAACAAAAAAATTGGAACCACATGCGGATGAATCCAAAATGGTAAAAGAAATTTTTACAATGTACTTAAATGGGAGAAGCACCACTCAAATAGCGGCTCATTATTATAATCTTGGTGTCCCTTCAAGAAATGGCGGTAAATTTTATACTAAGTTTATTAGTGACGTGCTGAAGAATAAAGTATATCTCGGAACGCTTGTTTGGAATAAAAGACGCTATGCAATGAAAGAAAAAACAAAAGATGGACACGGCAAAGGCTATAAATCTATTCCCAACGAGAAATCGAAAATTATCGAAGTCCCAAATGCGCATGAACCATTAATTACGCAAAAAGAATTTGATCAAGTTCAAAGATTATTAGAACGCAATCGACGAAATGGCGTCGTCCGATTTAGAAACAATATATATCATTTATCGGGCGTTTTAAAATGCAATGAATGCGGAAGACCCTATCGCGGTAAGATGGTCACGACCAACAGACTAAAAAACAAGAAAAAACCATGGTACTATTGCGCATCTCACGGAACCCCATATTACAAATGCACGAATAAAGCTATTACGGAAGAATCAGTTAATCAGCAAGTGTGGGAAATAATTGACGTAATCTGCCAGAATATACATTTACTGGAAGAGTTAGGCGATATAATTAAATGTTCGGTAGAAGAGCCGGAAGAATGTTATGTAGAGCAATTAGAAGAGAACGAAAGGCTTTTGGCCAAAAATCTTGAGAAACAAAGAGGTATTTATGAGGTATACTCTGAAGACTTGATGAACGTGGATCTCTACAAAGAGAAATCTGGCCTCCTTTTTATGGAGCAAAAAAGATTAAAATCAGAAATAAAAAACATTCATCTTAAAATTTTACAAAAAAGAAATAAATTTGATATCTTGAAGGAAACGCAAGATTTTTTAACTACTCTAAATAAATTCCCAACAACGCCACCCCAAGAGAATATCGACTATGCTTTAAAAACATTTATGCGAATTATTTTTAATAGCATATATGTCCAGAATCAAGAAATAGTAAAAGTTGAAATTAATCAGCCTTGGAAATTCTGTTATGAAGAAGGATTAAAATGCTTAAAGAAGACGAAAAAATCGATGATACAACCCGAAAGGCCCCCAAAAAGCGTGCAGTCTTTTTGGAGACCTACGGGTGTCAAATGAACGAGTATGATACTGAACTCGTTAAGGCAATTCTCGCGAAAGAGAATTATTCTTTCACGCAGAGTGAGATCGAGGCTGATGTGATTATGCTCAATACGTGTGCTATTCGGGAACACGCCCATCGCAAGATTTATGGACGTATTCATGAGATCAAACATAAACGCGAAGAACATTTCAAAAAACTCAACCAACCCAACGAACCCAAAACACTCGATAAACCTTTCAAGATTGGTATTCTCGGCTGTATGGCCACTAATTTACGAACGGAATTATTGGAAAACCGTAATATTAATATCGATTTTATCGCCGGACCCGATTCCTATAAACGTTTACCGCAATTGATTGCTGAATCATTTGTCGATGATGTTGCAACAGTAGGGGCGGGTTTAAAACCCGCCCGTACGGATAAGCCTTTTGATGTCACATTGTCCGAATTTGAAACGTACAGCGACGTGTATCCGCAAAGAGAAAAAGGGGTTAATGCCTGGATTGCTGTTATGCGCGGATGTAATAACTTTTGTACATTTTGTGTGGTTCCGTATACACGTGGACGAGAACGCAGCCGATCATTAGATAATGTCGTCGAAGAAGCCAGACGCTTGGCCGACGACGGTGTTAAACAAATCACTTTGTTAGGCCAAAATGTAAACTCATATCGTCACGAAGAATATGATTTTGCTGATTTGATGGAGGCTGTATCGAAAGTCAAAGGCATTGAACGCATCCGTTTCTCATCACCGCATCCTAAAGATTATCCCGATAAATTCCTCGACGTGATGGCCAATAATCCCAAAATTTGTAAACAAGTCCATTTACCTTTGCAATCCGGCAGTGACCGTATTTTAGATTTGATGAACCGTACGTACACGCGGGATGAATTTATGAAATTGGTCGATAAAATCCGTCATCGCATTCCCGGCGTGGCGTTTTCAACCGATGTCATTGTTGGTTTCTCGACGGAAACAGACCAGGATTATCAAGACACATATAATCTGATGAAACATGTTGAATTCGATTCAGCGTTCATGTTTAAATATTCGGAACGCAAACAAACCATTGCTTCACGTAAATTCAAAGATGATGTGCCGGATTTTATTAAAACCGAGCGCATCGTTAATCTAAATGAATTACAAAAAGAAATTTCGTATAAAAAATATCAAGAACATATTGGCCGTATCGAACCGGTGATGATTGAAGCTGAGGAAGCCAATAAAACTAAAGATGCTTATTTTGGTAAATCCGATAGTAATAAGACCGTGATTATTGCCAAAACAGGACAATATAAAGCCGGTGACCTTGTTCACGTCGAGATTACCGGAGCCAGCCCAAATGTATTAAGGGGAAAGGTGGCCGCATGTTATTAGGTCGGGAAAAGGCCATGACTGCCGATGAATTATATGATCTATTAAAGGATGTCCACATCGGTGGGCAGGTTTGCCAATATTCTCTGCAAAAATGTAATGAGATAGTTCCGCTCATCAATGAAATCAATTTTCTAAAGAAACAACGCAATGCTTGCATACTCGCGCACGCTTATGTCACACCGGAAATTATTTACGGAGTCTCTGATTACGTCGGAGATTCGTATGCCTTAAGTAAGAATGCGATGGAAACAACAGCGTCGACGATTGTCTTTGCGGCGGTTCGTTTTATGGGCGATACCGCTAAGATTCTTAATCCGGAAAAAGACGTTCTTATTCCAGGATTGGAAGATGGTTGTACATTAGCGGATTCGATTACCGCCGAGGAAGTCCGTAAATTAAGAAAACAGTATCCTGATTATACGTTTGTTTGTTATATCAATACGACGGCAGCAGTCAAAGCGGAATGCGATGTCTGCGTCACATCGTCGAATGTTTATAAAATCTGTATCAATATTCCGAATGACAAAATTTATTTTCTCCCTGATAAATTGATGGGAATTAATTTGAGAAATGAACTCGCCAAACGCTGGATTAAAAAAGATATCAAATATTATCACGGCACTTGTTATGTCCATGAAGAGTACAGCGCTGATCAAATTTTTAAGGTCAAGACGGAATATCCAAAGGCCAAAATTATCAGCCATCCGGAATGTAATGCGGAAGTAGTCAAAAATTCTGATTTTGTCGGCAGCACGTCGGAACTGTTTGATTACATGAAAAAATCTAAAGATAAAGAATTCATGTTGCTAACGGAATGCGGTTTGGCGGGACGTTTACAAGTCGAACTTCCTCAGAAAAGAATTGTCGGTTCCTGCACATTATGCCGATATATGAAATCCAATACACTTCAAGATATTAAACGTGTTCTCACCGCGCCTACCGAACGTGATCACGTGAAAATCGATCCCGCCATCATGGACCGTGCCCGCGCCTGTATTGAGGCGATGTTTAAGTATAATGAGGAATAGTAATAAGTGATCTGTAATCACGACCGGTCACTCGGCGCTTACCACTTATCACATACCACTTACCACTAATAAACGCTAACTCCAAGCTTTACACACCCACCCGCCTGTGATAACATTCTTAATATTTCTAACCTGAAACCTTAAGCCTTAAACTTTAAACTTCATTATGCCTGATCTTGGAATTGTCGAAACAAAATTTGTGACTTTTTATGAGTTGCCGAATGAACTCAAGCTTAAAAGCGGAGAAACTCTTGGGCCTATTACGGTTGCGTATGAAACCTACGGGACACTGAACGCACAGAAAAGTAATGCCATTTTGACCTTCCATTCATTAACTTCCGATGCTCACGCGGCGGGTTATCATGCTGGTGACGATAAACCCGGCTGGTGGGACACGATGATTGGTCCAGGTAAGGCTTTTGATACGGATAAATTTTTTGTTATTTGCGCGAATGTGATCGGTGGATGTAAGGGAAGCACCGGCCCAGCGTCGACGAATCCAAAAAACGGACGTCCATACGGATTAAGTTTTCCTGTCGTCACCATCGAAGATATGTGTGTGGTCCAAAAGCAATTGATTGATCATTTAGGAATTAAAAAGTTGTTGAGTATCGCTGGTGGATCGATGGGAGGATTGCTCGCCCTTAAATGGTCGATTATGTTTCCTGATTCTATCGAATCTTGTATTGCGATTGCTACCAATACGAGGCACACCGCCCAGCAAATTGCTTTACATGAAGTTGCGCGTCAATCAATCATGAGCGATCCCGACTGGGAAAATGGAAATTATTATGGAAAAAATATTCCCGTCCGCGGCATGGCTGTTGCGCGTATGATCGGACATATCACATACATGAGCGAGAAGTCCATGGACGAAAAATTCGGTCGAAAGCTTATGAAAAAAGAACGGCTTGGATACGATTTCTCGACGGATTTTGAAGTGGAAAGTTATTTAAAATACCGTAGTGAAAGTTTTGTCCAACGTTTTGACGCGAATTCCTATTTATATCTTTCCAAGGCTTTGGATTATTTTGATATCACCGAAGAAACGGGTGATATTACATCGGCGTTTAAACCGGCTAAGTGTCCGTTTTTGGTTATTTCATTTAGTTCAGATTGGTTATATCCACCGTATCAATCTAAACAAATGGTGAAAGCTCTGAAAGCCAATGACCTCGACGTATCGGCGATATTGATTGAATCGAGTTATGGCCACGACGCGTTTTTGGTGGAAGTAGAAAATCAATCCAAATTAGTTTCACATTTTTTACAAAGGTTTGAAAAATAATATGCGTTTAGATCATCAAATCATTTTGGAAATGGTCACCGATGGAGCTAAGGTCCTTGACTTAGGCTGCGGCGACGGATCTTTGCTGGCTTTGTTGAAAACAGAAAAACATTGTCATGTTTCCGGAATTGAAATTAATGAACAAGCGATTTATGAATCGATGGCTAAAGGCGTGAGTGTTTCGCACGGTGACATTGATACCGGTCTTGAGGATTATTCGAGTAAACGTTTTGATTATGTCATTTTGAATGAAAGTCTTCAGGAAGTTTTGTTTCCAAAAAAAGTTATTTTAGAAGCATTACGCGTCGGGAAAAAGGTTATCGTCGGGATTCCAAATTTTTGTCACACCGGCGCGCGTGTACAGATATTCTTCGGCGGGCGGGTACCGATGACCAAAGGCCTTCCTTATGAATGGTATGATACGCCGAACTTACGTTTTTTAAGCCTTAAAGATTTTCGGTTTTTTTGCCGTGACCATGGGATACGGATTATTGCAGAAAGTGCGACGAACGGAAATAATCGGGTAAGATATTTACGAAATATTTTTGCGACGAATGGATTATACTTATTAGAAAAAGCTAATTAGTGATAAGTGATATGTGATAAGTGTTAGGTGGTAAGTGATAGGTTCATCCCCCCAAAACAACAAAAGGGGGAATTATGCTCATTAAGAAATTTGAAGATTTAATTGTTTGGGAAAAGTCTCACCGTCTGACTCTCGACATATATTTAAAAACTAAATGTTTTCCTAAAGAAGAATTGTTTGGCCTGGTAAGTCAAATTCGACGATCTTCTATGTCGATCTGCGCGAACATTGCTGAAGGACAACGAAAGAGTACAAAAGATTTTTCACGATTTCTCCAAATCTCACTTGGCTCTCTGGAAGAGACAAAATATTATTTAATTTTAAGCCGGGATCTACAATATATAAGTTTGTCGGAGTTTACTGAGTTGTTTCAGAGAGCAGAAGATATTGGAAGGATGTTGACGGGTTTAAGGAATAAATTAATTTTTTAAAACTTATCACTTGTCACGTATCACTTACCACCTATAGCTACAAGAATTTTTTATGTGTGCCATCGCAATACGGCGGATTCTGCGAAGATTTACAACCACACCAGGCAACTTGTTTCTCTTCAGTGATTTGAACAATGACGGGATACATGCCGGTATTTTCATGGGAGCCATCACAAAAAGGTTGCTTTTTTGATTCACCGCAGGAACACCAGGAATATTTTCCCGGTTTGACAGTGACGAGAAATGGGGCGTTTTGAGCGTAGGTAAATTTCTTTTTAGCCATGAACTGAACTCTTTGTAAATCCCATCACAAAATCTTTTGTTCTGGGAAATTTCAGAATATTCAAACTCCAATTTTTGATCCTATTCTAATAAAAATGTCTGCTAAATACAATTATATTCTCATCGGAAGCGGTATTATCGGATTGACGCTGGCCAAGGCGATTAAGAGTAAATGGCCCGACGCTAGAATCTTAATTCTCGATAAAGAAGATCATGAAGCGTTTCATGCTTCCAGCCGAAACAGCGGAATATTGCACGCCGGTTTTTATTACACCGCCAATAGTTTGAAAGCTCAATTGACTGTTAAAGGCAGTCAAGCGATGAAGGCTTTCTGTCGGGAAAAAAGCCTTAAAATCAATGAATGCGGAAAACTCGTCGTCGCCCGTAATGAGCAAGAGCTGCAAACTCTTTTGGAATTAGAACAACGCGGAAAAACAAACGGTTCTAATATTCAGATTATTGATGAAGGTCGCGCTAAAGAAATTGAACCGAATGTAAAGACGTTTAAAAAAGCTTTGTGGTCGCCGGACACCGCGTCGATTGATCCGAAGGAAGTCTGTCGAACTCTCGTCGAAGATTTAAAACAAAAAGGTATTGAATTTTCTTATCAGACCCAATATTTAGCAAATAAAAGTAATACATTGATCACAAATCGCGGAGAATTCGAAGCGGAGAGAGTAATTAATTGCGCTGGACTTTATGCTGACAAAATCGCTCAAGATTTTGGATTTGGACAAAAATATACGGTTATTCCATTCAAAGGGCTTTATTTAAAATACACCAAGAATAAAACGGATGTGAAGGTGAATATTTATCCGGTTCCAAATCTCAAAAATCCCTTTTTAGGTGTTCATTTTACTAAGACGGTGGATGGAAGTATCAAAATTGGTCCAACGGCGATACCAGCTTTTTGGAAAGAACAATATTCCGGTTTGAGCCGTTTTAAACTGAATGAATTATTTAGAATTAGTTTAGAAGAAGCTAACCTTTTCTTGAATAATTCGTTTGGTTTTCGGAATTTAGCCTTTGAAGAATTACGAAAATATAATAAAAAGTATTTCATCAGTTTAGCCCAAGATATGGTCGAATCGATTGATCCCAACGGTTTTACGGAATATACGCAGCCTGGAATTAGGGCTCAATTGCTCAATAAAACCACGCGAGAACTGGTCGGAGATTTTATCATCGAAGGCGACCAGAAGAGTTTACATATTTTAAACGCTGTATCTCCAGCCTTTACATGCAGTTTTGCTTTTGCCGAGCTAGTCGTTAAGCAATATTTATCCTGAAAAGAAAAGAGTTGGTCTGGAAAATGCCTTGATTTATCCAGACGTATATGTAATATTAGTACCTAATATAAGTTATTTTTTGAAGTATATAAAATTAAAACCTGTCTAAGTATTGAACGCACAGTATGGAGATCAAAATGGATATTCGATTAATGATACAAAGCACGCCTAACCCAAATGCCCTCAAATTTGTCCTAAATATACCGGTAAAAACCGATGGAAATTTTACATATAAAAAAAATGGCTCCACTGAGCATAATCCATTAGCGAAAAGTATTTTTGAAATAAGCCCCGCGATCAATGAGGTTTATTTTTATGATAATTACATCACGGTTACTCAGGACGGATCTGCTGATTGGGATGATCTTGAAGAAAAAATCCGGTCGATCATTTTAGAAAAAGCTAAAGATCATAATCCAAATTTTCAAGTCGAGGAAAGTAAAGTTGAATCTAAAGTCCCGGTTCAACAATCTCCGGAAATGGAAAAAATTAATACGATTCTGGATCAGACTGTGCGTCCTGCCTTACAAATGGATGGAGGCGACATTCAGTTAACCAGTTATGAAAATAATGTGTTAAGAGTTTTTTATCAAGGCGCGTGTGGATCGTGCCCGAGCTCGTCGATGGGAACGATGAAAGCGATCGAGAATATTTTACGTGATCAATTTAATCCGGATATATCTGTTGAATTAGCCGAAGCGTTTTAAGCCACTCAGGAGTTATGGGTCATGTCAGATCTGCCTTTGATGCAGCAAAAATGTAAACCATGTGAAGGCGGCGCGAAACCTTTAAACGAAAATGACGCCGAGCAATATTTAAAGCGAACGCCAGATTGGCAAGTCACAGATGATCACAAGTCGATTTATCGCGTTTTTAAAATGAAAAATTTTTTAGCCGCGGTTAAGGTCATCCAGTCGATCGCTGAAATCGCAGAACGTGATAATCATCATCCGGATATTCACTTAACAGGCTACCGAAATCTTCGCATCGAATTAAGTACGCACTCCATCGGCGGATTATCAGAAAACGATTTTATTGTGGCGGCAAAAATTAATGATTTGCCGGTGGAATTAAAGAAATAATATGTTTAAAATCAATCGCAAAATTGAATACGCGCTGATAGCTCTCAAGCACATGAGCCATAAAGGCCCAGGTCAATTAACATCCGCCAAAGAAATTTGTGATATTTATCACACGCCTTTCGATCCCACGTCGAGAGTTTTGCAGATTATGGCTCAGCAGGAAATTTTACAGGCAGAACAAGGAGCCAAGGGCGGTTATCAAATTATTTGCGATCTATCTAAATTGTCATTGTGTGATTTATCGTTGATCATCGTTGGGCCTATTGAAATTGCCAGTTGTTTGCATGGGGATCACTCCAGTTGTGAAATTAATCACACCTGTCAGATTATTTCTCCGATGTTATCACTCAATGAAAGTGTAAATAAGTTATTTAGTTCAATCTCCATCGGCCAGCTTCTGGAATGCAAGCATTCCGGAGAAAAGAATATCCGGTTTAAAAAACATCTGGTCGAAAAAGTAAGTTCTTAAATGAAGGAAAATTCTATGAATAAAGCTGTTGAAGATAAAATGCTCAATGAAAGAACAATCGAACAAAATGCTTTGTCTTCACGTGATTACAAATATGGTTTTTACACCGATATCGAGACGGACCGCATTCCCGCTGGTCTGAATGAGGGAATTATTAACCTTATCTCCGATAAAAAGAAAGAACCTGCTTGGATGCGTGAATGGCGTTTAAAGGCTTATCGACATTGGTGCACATTGAAAGAGCCGCATTGGCCAAATTTTAAGTATGGCCCAATTGATTATCAGGCTTTGAGTTATTATACCGCTCCGAAAAAGATGAAAGAAGGCGTTCAAAATCTGAGTGAAGTCGATCCTGAACTTCTAAAAACGTTTGAACGATTAGGTATTCCTTTAAGTGAACAAAAACGTTTAAGCGGCGTCGCTGTCGACGCTGTCTTTGATAGTGTTTCCGTCGGAACAACTCATCAATCTGAGTTGGAAAAAGTCGGGGTTATTTTTTGTTCCATGACGGAAGCGATCAATAATCACCCAGATTTGGTTAAAAAATATATGGGCTCTGTTGTCCCTTATGGTGATAATTTCTTTGCCGCGCTTAATTCAGCGGTTTTCAGCGATGGATCATTTTGTTATATTCCTAAAGGTGTACGTTGTCCGCTTGAATTGTCGACGTATTTTAGAATTAATTCTGCCGGAACCGGTCAATTCGAACGCACGTTGATCGTCGCGGAAGACAGCAGTTATGTCAGTTATTTGGAAGGTTGTACGGCGCCGTCTCGCGATGAAAATCAATTGCACGCAGCCGTCGTCGAACTGATTGCTTTAGATAAAGCGGAAATTAAATATTCCACCGTCCAGAATTGGTATTCCGGTGATAAGGAAGGTAAAGGTGGTGTTTATAATTTTGTTACCAAACGGGGAAAATGCGCCGGAAAACGTTCTAAAATTTCCTGGACGCAAGTTGAAGCTGGTTCAGCGATTACATGGAAATATCCTAGCGTCATCTTACAAGGTGATTATTCCGTCGGTGAATTTTATTCAGTCGCATTAACCAATCATCGTATGCAAGCCGACACGGGAACGAAAATGATTCATATCGGAAAAAATACGACTAGCACCATTGTATCTAAAGGTATTTCAACGGATGAATCGAATAATACTTATCGCGGACTAGTCAAAGTAATGCCTTCCGCCGATAATGCCCGTAATTATTCTCAATGTGACTCCATGCTCGTCGGAAATAAATGTTCCGCTAACACATTTCCGTATATTGAAATCAATAATAATTCAGCAACAATGGAACATGAGGCATCCACCTCCAAAATTAATGCCGAGCAGCTTTTTTATTTAACCAGCCGCGGATTAGATTTGGAGGCATCCATATCATTGATCATTAATGGTTTTTGTAAGGAAGTTTTTAAAGAGTTGCCGCTCGAATTTGCCGTCGAGGCGGTTAAATTATTGGAAATGAAATTAGAGGGCTCAGTCGGATAAAATAAAGTCACAAGTTACATGACACATGTCACACGTGTGACATTGTGACTTGTGTCAGGTGACAAATAGAATAGGAATAAACACAATGATTGAAATAAAAAATTTACACGCAAAAGTTGAAGACAATGAAACAGAAATATTAAAAGGTATTAATTTGACCATTAATCCCGGGGAAGTTCACGCGATTATGGGGCCTAATGGTTCCGGAAAAAGCACATTGGCGAAGGTCATCGCCGGGCATCCTCAATATGAGGTGACGGAAGGTGAAATTCTTTATGATGTTAATTTTAAAAAGATTAATATTCTCGACTTATCGCCTGAAGAACGCGCGCGAGAAGGAATCTTTTTAGCTTTTCAATATCCTGTGGAGATTCCTGGTGTAAACACCAGCGTATTTTTACGAGCTGCTTTTAATGAAATCTGCCGACATCAGGGAGCGGAAGAAATGGATCCCGTTGCATTTAACGAATATATGCAAACTAAGCTTAAAATGTTGGAAATGGATGATCGGTTTACTCAGCGACCATTAAACGTTGATTTTTCCGGCGGTGAAAAGAAACGTAATGAAATTCTTCAAATGGCAATTTTAAGCCCACGGTTTTCTGTTTTGGACGAAACCGATTCTGGTCTTGACGTGGATTCGATGAAAATTGTGGCCAGTGGAGTAAATAAATTAAAAAGAAAAGATAACGCCTGTTTAATCATCACGCATTATCAAAGACTTTTAAATTATATAGTCCCCGATTATGTCCATATTTTGGTCGATGGAAAAATCATTAAATCCGAAGGAAAAGAACTAGCCAATACCGTCGAGGAAAAAGGTTACGACTGGTTAATTAAATAATATTCAAGGGAATAAACTCATGGGTGACAAGGAAATATATACAGCATCTTTTATCAAAGATTTTAAAAAAGTGGCAGATGAACGTATCCAGCAAGAAAAGATTGGTTGGATAAAAGATCTTAAAAAGAACAGCCTTAATCGTTTTGAAAGTATTGGTGTTCCCACCGTTAAGGATGAGGAGTGGAAATACACAAATCTTTCTTCAATAACGAATCAAAAATTTGATGTTAACGGTCAGGCGCAACTGAAAGAACAGAAAAGTTTTGAAGAATATTGTGCCGACAGCCCTATACGAATCACATTTATTAATGGCCAGTTCAGTGAAGAAAATTCCAGATTGAAGGATTTACCAAAGGGCCTAACGATCTTGCCTTTGGCGAAAGCAGTTAATACGCATGGTGAAAAAATTAAATCACTCTTATCGAAATATTCGACGAGCGAATCAACTTCTTTTGTGGCATTAAATACTGCCTTAACGGATAACGGTGTGTTCGTCGAAATAGCATCGAATAGTATCGTTCCTGAATATATTCACATTGTTCATGTCACTAGCTCGTCGAATGGGGAAGCTTTATCCTTTCCACGAACAATTATTTTGTCGGGAAAATCTTCTGAAGCGACAATTCTTGAAAGTCATATCGCTTTTAACCGTGAAATTGTTTATTTTACGAATGCGTTGACGGATATTCATTTAGAAGAAAATGCGACGCTGCATTACTACAAAGCCCAGCATGAAAGTCTTAAAGCATTTCATATTAATACCACGCGCGTATGGCAGGAAAGAAATTCAAATTTTAACAGTCTTGGCCTAATGACCGGCAGTGCGCTTAACCGTAATAATCTGGATATTGTTTTAAACGGAGAAGGAATCAATTCAACGTTAGATGGTCTTTACTGTTTGTATGGTCAACAGCATGTGGATAATCATACCTCCGTCGATCATCGTTTCCCTAATTGCATTAGTAATCAATTGTATAAAGGGGTTTTGAATCAATCTTCGCGCGCTGTTTTTAACGGAAAGATTTTTGTGAAACCGATTGCGCAAAAAACGAATTCTTATCAATTAAATAAAAATCTATTACTCGGTGATAAATGCCGTGTTGACACCAAACCTCAACTGGAAATCTTTGCTGACGATGTTCGCTGCACGCATGGGGCAACCATTGGTCAGCTCGACGAAGATGAAATGTTTTATCTCCAAACGCGGTGTATTGGGCGTGAGGAGAGTCGAAAAATGTTAGTTAAAGGTTTCGTGGATGTTCTTATTAACACGGTTAAAGATCCGGCCATCAACCGTAAGCTTCATTCCTTACTAGAGCCGTCATTTGCTCAACTCTAATGAATAATCAAAAAACTGAATTTAATGTCGAGAAGGTCCGAGCGGAATTTCCTAATTTATCCGTTAAAGTCCATGGGAAACCATTGGTTTACTTTGATAATGCGGCCACAACCTTTAAACCTCGTCGAGTTATTGATGCGTTGAAATACCATTATGAACATGAAACATCTAATGTTCATCGGGGAGTGCACACGCTCAGCGAAAAGGCAACAACGGCCTATGAAGGCAGCCGGAAGAAAATTCAGGAATTTCTAAATGCAGCTAGTACAGATGAAATTATATTTACCGGCGGAACAACGGATGGGATTAATTTAGTCGCCCAAAGTTACGGCCGGGCTTTTCTTCGTGAGGGCAATGAAATTTTAATTTCGGAAATGGAACATCATTCCAATATTGTTCCTTGGCAGATGGTTGCGGAAGAAAAAAAATGTGTTCTTAAAATTATACCTTTTGATGATAACGGAAATTTAGATTTTCCAGCCTTTAAACGTCTTCTTAATGAAAAAACAAAAATTATTTCCGTTGTATACGTATCTAATTCATTGGGAACGGTCAATCCGGTTCGGGATATTATTAAAGAGGCGCATCGATTCAATGTTCCTGTTTTACTCGACGCTGCTCAGGCCGTTAGTTATGAATTGATTGACGTTCAGGAATTGGATTGCGACTTTTTAGCTTTTTCATCTCATAAACTTTTTGGTCCAACCGGCGTGGGTATTTTATACGGTAAGGCGAATTTGCTGGACAAAATGCCGCCATATAAAGGCGGAGGAGACATGATATCATCCGTCACATTTAAGAAAACACTTTACAATAAATTGCCATATAAATTTGAGGCGGGCACACCGAATATCGCCGATGTGATCGGACTTGGTGCGGCTATTGATTTTGTTTCTGAAATTGGTTTAGAAAATACGAAACCGCATCGTCGAGATTTACTCGATTATGCGAGTAAACGGATTATGGAAATACCAGGAATAAAAATCATCGGCCAAGCCAAATCGAAGACATCAATACTTTCTTTCATCCATTCAACTGTTCATGCGCATGACATGGGCACACTCGTCGATGAAGAAGGAGTGGCGATTCGAACCGGACATCACTGCACGCAGCCCGTCATGGATCATTTCGGCATCAGCGCCACATCCCGTGCGTCGTTCGCCATGTATAATACTAAGTCTGAAATTGATCAATTCATCGAGGCTGTCAAAAAAGCGATTGATATATTTCAATAGATGTGATGAAGAAAAAAGCACCTCACAATTTATATCAAGACGCGATCATCGCGCACAGCCAGCATCCGAATCATTACCATGAATTAAAGAAATTTACGCACTCGGCCAAGGGTTACAATCCCGTTTGCGGTGATGATTTGACCGTCTACGCGAATGTTATCGACGGGACGTTTCAAGATTTATCATTTGTCGGCGATTGTTGCGCTGTCTGTAAATGTTCCGCGTCCTTAATGGCTGATCGATTACAAAATGTAAATATAAATGAATTTAAAAATATTTTTGATCAGTTTAACCGTTTGCTTCAACAAAAATTGAATCCTGACCAAGATAAACATGATTTACGGGGCATTTCTATTCTTAAAGGAATTTGGGATTATCCCTCGAGAATAAAATGCGCCAATCTAAGTTGGCATGCTCTTGAGGCTGCATTAAATCATAAATCACAAATTTCAACGGAATAAAATGTCAAATCCAATCGATTTACTTAACCGGCCTTTACAAGATCTTCGTATCTCCGTCATTGACCGCTGCAATTTTCGTTGCACGTATTGTATGCCGAGGGAAGAAGAACATGGTCCTTATCAATTTCTTTCACCTGAACAATGGTTAAGTTACGACGAGATTTATAAGATTGCGGAAATCTTTGTCCAATGCGGAGTTCGAAAAATACGGCTCACCGGCGGGGAACCATTACTTCGTCCTAAAATTACCGATCTCATCCGAAGTTTATCACAAATCCCAGGCATTGAAGATTTAGCCTTAACCACCAATGGTTCAAAGTTACAGGAGCATGCCGTTTCATTAAAACAAGCGGGCTTAAATCGTCTCACCGTTAGTTTAGATACCCTTGACTCACGAATTTTTAAACAGATGAATGGTACAAATAGCCCGTTGAAAGATATATTGCTTGGAATTAAATCGGCCGAAGCGTGCGGATTTAAGTCGATCAAAATTAATGTTGTCATACAAAAGGGAGTTAATGATCACCAAATTATAGACATCGTGGAGTATTTTAGAGGTTCAGGCAACGTTGTTCGATTTATTGAATATATGGATGTCGGCACATGTAACCATTGGGATAGAAAATATGTCGTTTCATCAAAAGAAATTTTCAACCGTATTAACGAAAAATATCCGCTCGAGCCGGTTAACAAGCAGTATTATGGTGAAGTTTCTTCTCGGTACCGGTTTAGTGACGGCAAAGGAGAGATTGGCTTTATTTCATCCGTAACCCAACCATTTTGTCAATCCTGCACACGGATACGTTTAACAACCGACGGGCGGCTCGTAACGTGTTTATTTGCCGAAACAGGTCCAAGTATTAAGGATGTTTTGCGAAGCGGAGTGGGAGATGCGGCTTTAAAAGAATTTATCCGAAACCTTTGGAAAGCAAGAAACGATCAGTATTCCAATTTAAGAGCGGGACAACCGGCTAAAAGTCTGACGTCTAAGATTGAAATGTTTCAAGTCGGCGGATGATCATAAGACTCTGATGTGGAATATGTTAAATAAAAAACGGGTCTTAAAAAAGTTGTATATATAAAATTATATGGTATATTAGCTAATATATTAAATAATCCGCTTGAAAGGAAAACTCTATGACTCTAAGAAATCAACTCATTTTGTTAAGTTTTGTTCTCTCATTTGCGCCTATCTGTTCAAATTCATTTGCCGACGATGATTCTGTTTACCAGGAACAAATGAAATCCTACAAAAACCTGTCCGCTCTGCAGAGTAATACCGTTGCCGAAGATAATGAAACACAGGTCATCAACAATACAAAAATTCGGAAGAAAAATAAAAAGCTGTTTACTGAAAATGAAAAAATGAATGCAGATTATGATTTGCTTAAAAAACAGCATGAAGATTTAGTCAATAAGATTGACGCCCAAAAAGATATGAATAAAGAAGCTACTGAACAATTAGCCGAAGAAAAGCAGAGGGTTGCCTCTGAGTTAGAAGCTAATAAAGAAAAGTTAGCCGAAGAAAAAGAAGCCGCTCATAATGCTTTCGAAGAAGAAAAAAGAGCGATGAAAAACGAATTGGATGCCGCGAAGGAAGAGTTTACAAAGGAAATGCAAGCTACGCGCGAACAGTATGAAACTGAAAAGATGGAAATGGAAAAAGAAAATCAAGCGATTACAGAACGATATAAAGCCCAAGAAGACGAAATGCACGCCAAGCTTTCCCGAGACGCTGAAGATTGGGATAGTGAATATGAAGAAGAAAAAACAAGATTAATTGCTGAACGTGAAAAGGCCTTAAATGATTTAGCCGAAGAAAAAGTCAACGCTGAAAAAGAATTAGCCCAACTCAAACGAGATCATGAGAATTCACTTAAAAAACTTGAAGTTGCTAAGCAAAAAGTTGACGCCAAGACGAAGAAGTTGCTGAAGAAAGTTGGTGAAGAACCTATTCAGAATTTCGATGATCAAGGTGTGTTCGAAGAAGTTCAACCAGAACTCTTGGATGAACAAATGATAGAAAATACCGAACCAGCTGTAGAATAAAATTACCAGATTATATCGTTTGAGAGATGAGAGGGCTTGCCCTTAAAGTCCCCGACAAAACGGACTTCACGTTCAAGATCAAGATTGAAATGGTCTTTGGCTAAATTAGCCATTAACTTGGATAATTCATATACATCCTGAGAACAGCATCCATTACTTTTAACAATAATGTTGGCGTGTTTAGGATAAATAATTGCCCCACCGAAGGTAAGTGATTTTCCGCCCGCCTGTTCTAAGAACCAACCTGTGGCTTGTCGACGCTCCGCCTTAGATGTCGGCTCTATATTCCTAAAAAAACTTCCCGCGCACGGATATTCCTTTAAATTCGGATGTTTATCATGACGAATCTTCAGTATTTCTCCACGTTCTTGTAATAAAGAAAGAGGATCTGACGGTTGCACTTTAAAAACGACTTCTAAAACAATTTCTTGAGTTTCCTTTAAGGCAGAATGCCGATATTCAAATTTGAAGTCTTCATTTTTTATGGTTCGTTTCCGTCCTTTTAAATCCAAAACAGTCGCTGATACTAAAACATCACCGACTTGTTTACCGAAAGCGCCGGCATTTCCCACCACGGCTCCGCCGACCGTTCCGGGAATCCCGCTCGTAAAAATTAATCCTGATAATCCGCAGCTTGCGGAAAACAAAGCCAATTGATCCAGAACCGTGCCCGCACCAACCATTAATTCGTTGCCTTCCAAACGGATCACCGGTGATTCACTGACATAACGAATCACAAAACAATTAAGGCCTTGATCGCTGACAACCAAATTCGATCCTCCACCGATGAGAATGAATGGTTCATGTAATGAATTTAACTGACGCACAGCATGCTCAACTTCTTTGGATGTTTGACAATGGATAATGCCTTTAGCTGCTCCGCCGAGCTGAAACGTCGTACACGACGATAAATGCTTGTCGGACATGAGGCGGATATTATGATCGGAAAGTAAGGGCGAAATCATTATTTAGAACCGTTTTGATTTAAAAGTTGATTGACGAGATGCATTTTTATTTGATCAAAACTATTGGTTAATGTATAGACATTGTTAAGTCCGCGCAGGCGCAATTTTTCCACAACATGTTGAGAACGTAAACCCGAGGCACAGAAAAAAAGATACTTTTCCGACGGTAAAGAATGATGCCAGTCTTCGGAAAATTCTGAAAACGGCCAATGTTCATTTTCAATTTCTGTTAGTGGGCTCATCAATCGTTCCATGTCTTCACGCACATCAATCCAACTATACTTTCGTATGTCATCGGTACTCAATTGATGAACATTGATTTTAAATTCTTTTTGCGAATTGTAATTATTGTCATCAATCGACTTGATCCAAGGAGAAAGCCCGCAAACGGGGCAATCGGGATTGATTTGGAATTTAATTTTTTGAATATTTTGATTAAGCGCGTTATAAATTAGCGTGGTTCCAATTTGTGGTGATAAATTTAATAAAATTTTTATAACTTCCAAGGATTGCATGTGACCAAAAATGGCCGCTAAATCGCCAAGGACGCCGGCTTCTTTACATGTTTCCACGCAAGTTTGTTCCGGAATTTCCGGCCATAAACAGCGTAGGCAAGAATTTTTTCCGGGATGATATGTATTCAATTGTCCGTCGGTTTGATAAAGGCTAGCGGCGATCAAATATTTCTTATATAAAACACAAGCATCATTGATTAGGAATTTAGCCTTAAAATTATCCGTACAATCCAGAACAATATCAAAATTATCGATAACCGAATGGATATTAGAAGGTGTCAGTTCATAGGGAAATTGAATGACTTGAACACTGGGATTCAAACTTTTAATACGCTCAGTCGCTAAGTGTACTTTTGCTTTTCCGATATCACGATGATTGTAAAGGTGTTGACGGTGCAGGTTACTTTCTTGTAAAAGATCGAATTCACAGATTCCGATTGTGCCAATTCCACTGCTTGCCAAACCCATCAAAGCCGCGCAACCCAAACCACCGGCTCCGACGACCAAAACTTTGGCATGACTTAACTTTTCTTGTCCGTGAGGACCAATTTGATCAAGCAGGATTTGTCTGGAATAATATTCTTGAGGATTAAATGTTTGTTCATCTGCTAATTTTTGCGTGTTAATCCATTCAGAATTTTCATCGAGATAATATTCTTTTTTCCAAATGGGCAAACGATCTTTCAACTCATCAATAAGATAACGACAAGCTTTAAAGGCTTCATCTCTATGATTAGATGTTACCCCAATCCAAACCGCCATTTCTCCGACGGTTAAACGGCCGATTCGATGAGAACAGGCGGCATCCACTATATTAAATTTATTTTTTGTTTCACGGAAAATCTTCTGCATTTCGACTTCACACAAATCAGGATATGCGTCGTATTCAAGCGCGTTAACCTGTCGGCCTTGATTGTGATTTCGGACAATGCCTTCGAAACAATTAAGTGCACCGGCAGAATGTGTTACAAGATCTTGTCTTAGATTGAGCTGTTCGAGTGGAGTTGAAGAGAGGATGAATTTCATATTAATAGGTTACTTTGACGACACCGCCCATAATACGGCATTGGCAACTCAGCCGATTATTACGATCCATGCCGAGTACATTTTCTTCGTCATTCAATTCATTGAGATTTGCCTGACCTTCTTGAATTTCGATCTGACACGTTCCGCAAACACCGGAATTGCAACTAAATGGAATGCCTTCATTTTCACAAACTTCGTCAATTTTATTTCCGTCAGGGATTTCATGCTCAACCCCGTCGATAATTAATTTAGCCATATTTAATCTCTTAATTCTTTTGGCAAAGCAAAAACAATATGTTTTTCGGGATTTTCAAACTCATGAAGAGAGGAATTGGGGAATTTTTTTTGAATGATGTTCACCAATTCTTCGACGATCACACGAGGAACGGAAGCACCTGAACTGATTCCAACTTTTTTCTTTCCTTGTAAAACAGACAAATCTAATTCAGCGGCCGTATCAATGATATAACTTGGACAACCAGCTTTTTCACCGGTTTCCCGTAAACGATTACTGTTTGAACTATTGGGTGAGCCGCAGATGATGATCACGTCGCATATGCCAGCTAATTCTTTAACCGAATCCTGACGATTTTGAGTTGCATAACATAAATCTGATCGCGCCGGAGCATTTAAGTTCGGAAATTTATCCTTAAGTTTATCAATCATGGCTTCCGTGTCATCGACAGATAATGTCGTCTGCGTGATATAAGCGACGCGGGCGTCTTTATCAATTTTAAGTCCGTCAAGTTCGCCTTCGTCTTCGACAATATGCAAAAATTGAGGATCAACATATCCGGACGTTCCGATTAATTCCTGATGTCCGCGATGTCCGATTAAAACAGTTTCATATTTTTGATTTGAAAATTTAACTGCTTCATTGTGGACTTTGGTGACTAAGGGACACGTAGCATCAACATACTTTAATTTTCGCGCTTTGGCTTGTTCAATGACGGTAGGGGGAACACCGTGGGCGGAAAAAATAACCCTGGAACCAACTGGGACATCATTGATATCTTCAACAAAAATGACACCTTTTTCCCGGAACTGATTGACAACATAGGTATTATGTACGATTTCATGATAAACATATAAGGG
>JAGOSC010000045.1 GCA_018062515.1 Candidatus Omnitrophota bacterium | reverse complement strand
TATTTATTCCTCACAATAATTCCAATACCATTTGAACGCAAATCCATATCATAAGATATAGAAAATTTAAAACACGTATCAATTATGGGATTGAATATTAAATACGTAGGACGGAGTTTTGAATGTAGAGTGGAACAGCAGAAGAAACACCAGGCGGTGATTCAGGATAACTTGACCGCAGCGAAAGAGTGACCGGGCTTAAAATAGCAATAACAGAATCAAGGTTAAATATGTCTACATGGAATAAACCTACATCAATAACAGCGACTACATCATTGGCTAAAATATTTTTATGGCAATTGCATTCTTGATTATTGTGGGATTGGTCTGTATGTTGAGCAGCCTGATGGCAGGGCGGGACTTTTGGTTTGGCTTGGACTATATCTTGAAAACAGCAACAATAGATGGAAAATAAGAAAACGGAAAGGATTAATCCTGATACAATCGGAATTCGAAAAATATTTTTCATGACGACACTTAATCCTTTAGATGTACGGATCAGTTGTAAACTATTACAACTATAACATATAGGTTAAGCATGTCAAAGCAAATAAAAAGACCGTCCGAAGACGGTCTTTTTATTTATCCTATAATCATTGGTTATTAAAACATAATCTTCCCTCCGGCTGTCCACGCATAATCTAATTCCTGATGAAGTCCCCCGAGATCCTGCCATACAGGAAATAAGAAATTTGTATAAACGGACATGCCATTCGTACCAGCCAGGGTTAAAGAAGGCCCGGTCAGAAGCGTATGTCCGCCGCTATCCTCTTGCTTAACCCCTTCTTCTTTGTCTTTGCTGGAATATTGATAATTCGTATCTATACCGGCTTTTACGATAAAATTTTCGTTATCCGGATTAACGACATAATCCGTAAAAACAGATGTTGAAAAAACATCGCCAAACTCATACTGCTGTTCGCCTTCTGTTTTAATGGTGTACGTCGAATTTCCTTTTAAAATGATGCGGTCCAATTGCTGTTCAAAAACTCCTCCGAGAATAAAATCATAGGAACCTGACCCGGGCTGCAGTTCCGGTTCAAACCTCTCCCCCAATGAGTTGGTTTCATCGGTCTCACCCGTCGGGAACTTGACCCCGCTGAGCAGACGAACCGCTCTATTATTTTGATGATAAATTTCATAGGCGCCGATCAAGTTCAAATCACCGATGCCTTCTGATTTTTCCTTAACACCCAGATTGTCATGTTCTATGCCTAAAGATTCACGGACAGCCCAAGGCATATCAAGAGTCAATGACAAATGTTCATTGATGTTACGTCCCACCCCAACATGATAAAAATATTCCCTGGTTTTATTATGAATATGATGTCCGTCATGATGTAATTCATGCGCTTCTTCGGCCCCATAAGCATCCCAGTCTTGTTTTTCAAATAAAAAATGAGTAAACCATTTCTTGTCTGAATCAATAACCATATTTTCCTGACGGCCAATTCTTGGAATCGTGCACATTTCACAGGCCAATGCGGCTTCTTGAACCAAAATGATCAATGATAATATAAAAAGAATAAACACGTTTTTCATCTTCATAAACACAAACTCCTTCGGATTAAATTTGGATAATAATTAAATGATGAGATTAAGAAGGAATCGTTTTGGGGACGTGTTCTGCCGACGGAGATATATGAAAATTGTAAAGGAAGGAATAATAAAAGGGAAAATGAGTTGCAGCAATATGCATTTCAGAACGATCGATAAAAACAAACAAATCGTTACTCGCCAGGCCTCCAAATTTATTCGGTTGTTTACCGTGACAAGCATCTTCAAGTAGATATTTTGAATAATTAGCTGTTTTGTCTAACGATCCGCCGCATAAGCAACCGCTAGGGGCTCTATGATTGCCTAAAGAGGACGAAAGATTTGAAATACCCAAAGGCATAATCCAGCACATAAAACTTATTAAGGTAACTATAGGTAATAAACGATTCATGGCAATGCTATTCAAAAAACAAACCCTGGTTACGCATTTACTCAATGATTTTAAAAAATTTATTGAATTGTCTAAATTTCCAGACCCAAATCCCGGTAAACGTCACTACAGGAATAATGATAAGTTTCATGATCCATTGAAACACACTGTACTCATGGAACGGCGAATAAATAAAACACATAATCACCAATCCGCATACAATATGAACCCAACGCAGAATTACTCTGATTTTCTTAGCGGTCAATCCCCTCTCCGTTCTTAATACAATAAAATTTATTATATCGTCAAAGATCGAAAATCCTAGTAAGGTTTCAAAAAATTAACTGACTAATAAAAAAGCCGCCCTTTAAGGACGGCTTTTCTAATGGAAAGAATACAAATATTAATTTGATTTAGTTCTTAGCGCACTTGCGTACACGCCCATGCGGTCAGACAAATCCTTTACGGACAAACCGATTTCAGTTAATTCCTTCTTTAATTTTTTTGTCTCGTCGCTGATTAAATCTTTCAACGGAATATTCTCAATCTTCGCCCTAAGCTTTTCAAGATCGTCTTTTCTGGAATTAATTGCTGCCTCATATTTCTGAATCGTCGCCTGCAATTGTTTGACAGACATTTTTTCCGCTTCCGCCTTGATTTCGGTTATTGGTTTATTTTCATTGACCGCGCTTCCCCCGCCGCAGCCAACAATGAATAAACTTAAAACAATCACGGACATACTTTTTATGAATGATTTCATATTTTTTCCTTTCAATCTTAATTGATCGGTTTATGCAGCTTGACCGGATTATTTTTCTTACTGCGCATTTTTATATTGAGCATTTCCACTCCGATAGAAAACGCCATTGAAAAATAAATATAACCCTTAGGAACATGAAAATCTAATCCTTCGGCTATAAGCGTCACTCCTACGAGAATCAAAAACGACAAAGCCAATATTTTTATCGTCGGATGCCGGTCGACAAAAGTCCCAATCGATTTGGCAGCCAAAAGCATAACCCCCACAGCAATAACAATGGCAATGACCATGATGGAAATTTGATCGACTAATCCCACCGCTGTAATAACTGAATCCAGGGAAAACACGATATCAAGCATCGCAATCTGCAGAAGGATCGCTCCAAGCCCCGCCTTCTTGACGGCATGCTGATTATCTTCCTCAGGCCCTTCGAGGCTATCATGAATTTCATGCGTTGATTTGGCTAAAAGAAATAACCCGCCACCAATTAAAATCACATCACGTCCGGAAATTCCATGGCCGAATATCGCAAACCAATCTTTAGTAAGGCCCATGACCGCGGTGATCGAGAACAACAAAACCAGACGCGCTCCCATGGCCAAGCCCAGCCCCATGTTACGTCCGAAATCACGTTGTTCTTTCGGCAAACGTCCGACGAGAATGGAAATGAAAATAATATTATCTATACCCAAAACAATTTCTAACGCGGTTAACGTCCCAAGCGCGATCCACGCCTCTGGACTACAAATCCATTCAAACATAACAAACCTCCTCTTGATTTAATTTCGTAATAATGTCACACCGTAAGTATTCGTCAAGAATTCAACTATCTTTCCGCTAATAATGGCGGTAAATTCAGGGATATTTAAAAATGGCTGGATTATTTTAAATTTTTTGACGGGCATTTTTTCTTTTGATATAAATATCTGTTTCTAATATACCAAAAGTTTATTTGAAGTCAATTTGAAAGCTCAAGCTTTTCCAACCTTATACTTTTTGCCCTTGATCTTCCCCGCGTTGAAATATTTGATGGCCTGTTCTATTTTATCCGATGAGATGGCCACATAACTATTGACTTCTAAAATATGAATTTTTCCAACGTCCTCACCTTTAAGCCCGGCTTCTTTGGTCAAGGCGCCTAAAATATCTCCAGGGCGCACATTGTCTTTTCTTCCGCCGCTAATATACATTGTCGACATCAAAGAACGCGTGACAAAAGGTTTAAGGTTTTTTAAATCATCCAACTTCATCGTCGGGCAATCTACTTGTAAATACTTACCTATACTTATAAGAGTGTTAAATTCTTTTGAATTATACAAACTGATCGCCAAACCTTCCTGGCCAGCCCGTCCTGTGCGTCCGATGCGGTGAATATAAAGCTCAGGATCGTTGGGTAAATCATAGTTCATCACCACACTCACGTCCTTTATATCAAACCCGCGGGAAGCCAAGTCGGTGGCTATCAAAATTCGGCAGCTTTTATTATCAAACTTAATCAAGTTTAACGTTCTGTCCTGTTGTTCCAAATCCGAATGAATCTGCAGAGAATCAATTTTCTTTGTCCGTAGAAACCCAGCCACTTTTTGACAAACCTCTCGGCTATTACAAAAAATCAAGCAAGACTCAGGGCTGTAAGCTCCCAATAAACGCAATAATGCATCGTTCTTATCTTCTTCCACTTTAAAAAATAATTGTTTGGTGGTGCTCATCAGATGCTGTGAGTCAATGGTCACCTGAACAGCGTCTTCCAATAGTTCCATACTTAATTCTTTTATACCATTGGGGAATGTCGCCGAGAACAGCATGGTTTGCCGGTTCTCCGGCGTCAATGAGGCAATGTGGTTTATTTCCGCAATACTTCCTGTTTCAAGTAATCGATCGGCTTCATCCAAAACAAGGACTTTAAGATCATCCGTATTTATTTCTCCCTTTTCCAGCAATTTGGTAATACGTCCCGGAGTACCGACGATGATGTGCGCCCCTTGTTTTAATGACTTAACCTTGTGGCGTTCTTCTGTACCGCCCGAAAGAGTGATCACTTTGATGTTGCTGGTAAAACGCGCTAAGCGGCGGATCTCATTCGCCACCTGTTCAGCTAATTCACGGGAAGGAACAATCACCAGCGCCTGAGGCACTTGTTTAGTTAAATCTAATTTGGTCAAGATACCTAACGCAAAGGCAGCTGTTTTACCGCTACCGGTATTGGCCTGTCCGATAAAATCCCGATCCCCTAAAATAAACGGCAAACCTTTCTCCTGAATGGGCGTCATTTCCAAATAACCCAATGACTTTAAATTGTCGAGTATTGCCTGGCTTAAACCTATACTTTTAAAATCTTTCGATGTTTCAACCACTTTATCCTTCTTTCTTGATGGCTGCGATACGAGTTTTATCTTTCTTACTCATGCGCAAACCTTTGATGGGGGCATTACCTTTTACTTCGGGTAATGAGCCTCCCGTTAATTCAAAACCATTGACGGATTCTCTTTCTAAACGCATCCGTATTCTTTTTTCAATGAGAGTAAAATGCGGCTGGTCTTCATGACCGATAAATGTGACCGCTGTTCCTTCTTCTCCAGCCCGCGCGGTTCGTCCAATTCGATGAATATAATCATCCGGCGACCGCGGTAAATCATAATTGACGACATAAGGAAGTTTATCAATATCAATACCGCGGGCAGCCAGATCGGTTGCGACCAGCACTTTAAACTTCTTATTCTTAAAATCACTCAATACTTGACTCCGCCGCGACTGAGTCAATCCGCCGTGAAAAGCTTTTGTCTCAATATTAGCTTTATTAAGTTTGACCGCCAGGATATCGGCCGCCCTCACACTGGCCACAAAGACCAGCCCATACGGCCATTTTTCTGTTTGAATCAAATACCTTAATAACGGCCCGCGATTGGTACGATTAACGTGAATGACCCGCTGCCGGATGCGTTCAACCGATGGGGCCGCATCATCAATGATAATGTGCACAGCGTCGGGCATAAACTTCCGCGTCAAAATCTTAACCTTATCGTCGATTGTTGCTGAAAATAATAAATTCTGCCTTTTTTGCGGCAGTAAAACTAAAACTGATTCTAATTCTTTAGCAAATCCTAAATCAAACATCTTGTCCGCTTCATCAATAACTAAACATTTAAGAAAATCAAAATTAACTTTCTGCCGTCGAGCCGCGTCCAAGAGCCGTCCTGGTGTGGCAACGACTATATCCGCTCCGTGCATCAAATCTCTTAATTGCACATCAATATTTAACCCGCCAACCAGCAATGCCGTGCGCAGCGGTTTTGTTAAATGCCTCCCGTAAATCTTAATAACACTACGGATCTGCATGGCCAATTCACGCGTGGGCGCTAAAATAAGCGCTTGAATCACTTTTTTATTTCCATAGAAAGAATCTTGCAGCATCTGCAAAACCGGCAAAACAAACCCAGCCGTCTTTCCTGTTCCCGTTTTTGCTTGGGCGATCATATCTTTCCCCATTAAGATGACTGGAATCGACTGTTCCTGAACAGCGGTGGGTTTTTCATAACCGGCATATTTGACCGCATTGAGTAAATCCTGAGATAATCCTAACGTTGAAAATGTCATAAGTGCACCAGTCTAACACATCCCAAATACTTTCACTAGATATTAGATAGCCGCACGTTATAATAGAAATCCTATGAAATTAAATATCCTTCATTCTATATTTGGTTATAACTCCTTTAGGCCTTTGCAGGAAACATGCATCCAATCGGTGCTGGATAAAAAAGATACGCTGCTTATAATGCCGACGGGCGGAGGCAAGTCTCTTTGTTACCAAATCCCGGCGTTAATCTTTCCCGGACTGACCATTGTTATTTCTCCATTAATCTCCTTGATGCAGGATCAGGTTAATCAACTTAAAAGTCTGGGCATTGAAGTCGAAGTATTAAATAGTACTCTAACCTTGGAAGAGTATGACATTAACATAGGCCGAATCCGCTCCGGGAGAACCAAACTTCTTTTCTGCGCGCCTGAAACATTATTTAAAGATGAAATCCTACAGATGCTCAGCTCCTGCGCGGTAGATTGTATAACGATTGATGAAGCGCATTGTATTTCGGAATGGGGACATGATTTTCGCCCTGAATACCGTAAAATTAAGGATTTACGGGAACACTTCCCTCGCGCCGTTTTCCTGGCCGTGACCGCCACCGCCACACCGCGTGTTCGTCAGGATATAATAACCAATCTTGCTCTAAATAAACCGCGTGAATTAGTGGCCAGTTTTAATCGGGATAATTTATATTATGAAGTCATTCCCAAAGGCCGCGCGACAGATCAAACGATCGAATATATTGAGAAATTTAAAAACCAAAGCGGGATCATCTATTGTTTTTCACGCAAGCAAGTTGATAGCTTAACCAATGACCTCAATGAATTCGGTTTTAAAGCCCTGCCCTACCACGCGGGTTTATCAGCTGAAGTTCGTCACAAGAACCAAGAACTATTTATCCGCGATGACATTCCCATTATGGTAGCGACCCTAGCGTTTGGGATGGGGATCAATAAACCCAATGTGCGTTTTGTTGTCCATTATGATCTTCCAAAAAACATTGAATCCTATTATCAGGAAACAGGTCGCGCTGGACGAGACGGCTTACCTTCTCACTGCCTTTTACTCTTTAGCTCCGCCGACTCAGCCAAGATAAAATATTTTATTGATCAAAAAACAGACTTATCGCAAAAACAGATGGCGCAAAATCATTTAAACTCCATTATGGCTTATGCCCAAAGCCGTCAATGCCGGCGTATTCCGCTGATCACTTATTTTGGTGAAAAATACACAATTGAAAACTGTGGTTTATGCGACAACTGTGTAAATCCACAAGAAACAGCCATGAATTTAACCGTACCCGCTGCCAAATTTTTGCAATGCGTCTTAGAAACAGATGAACGCTTTGGGGCCTTGTATATTATTAATGTCCTGCGTGGTAGTGAAGCGGAGAAAATCTTAAACAATAATCATCATCGCTGTAAAACTTTCCGAGCAGGACGTGAATGGTCGATAAAGCAATGGCAAAATTTAGTCCATCAGCTATTGGACCAAAAATTTCTCGACAAAAATGATGATTATGGCGTATTGAGCCTTACTCCAAGTTCTTATAAACTCTTAAACAACAAACTACATTTCCTTGGCTATCCCCCAGGAGAAGATGCTTTACCTTCTAAAGCGGTTCATATTACCCAAAGTGAATCTTATGACACAGCTCTGTTTGAAAAATTACGGGCTAAACGCAAAGAAATTGCGGATAAAAAAGGGGTTCCGCCCTACATTATCTTCTCGGATAAGACCTTGATTGATATGTGCCATCGCAGACCTAAAACCAAGACGGAGTTTTCACACGTATTCGGGGTGGGAGAACAAAAACTGGAGAAATTCAGCGCTGAGTTTATCCTTGTCGTTAACGGAAAGTAAGCTAAAAACGACTATCCTATTTAAACATTTGTTTATAATGTCGATACCATTCGCTCTGAAAACGTTCATCGGGATCATATTTGAGTTTGAGCCTCAGAAATTCCGGAAACTGAGGATAAGCGGAAAACACTTGGTCCGGACGGGCCCAACGGTGATAAGTTAAGAAATACGACCCGTTCAATTCCAGCGCACGGTCAATGATCTTTTGAAAATCATGTTCCGCTTTTTTGAGGCCTTCCGGCGTATGCTCAACGCGTAAATTAAAAATGACGCACGCGTAATCATCTTTAGCCCACGCTAAAAAACTTTCATCATCTTTCTTAATCAACCGCAATGTGCCGTAAATAATATTGTAATCATGCGTTAAAGCGTCCTCCCGTATTTTCTCAATGAATCCCGTTATTTCATTCCGGGGAACATAAACTTCGGTGATCATCAATGACCCTTGGCTTTTTCCGGGCATAGATTGGTTAACAAAATCGTGATAATCGGAAAAATAATAACTCATCTGATGCGTGTCAGACCAATAAATTTGGCCGTCGGTCGATCGATAATGGTCGCTGTACAATTCAAACGCTTTTCCTTTGTCCGTGTGCGCCAGACGCACCAACTCTTTCCATTTTTCTTTGGATATTTGTTTCTGGTTTTCCGGCATAGGAGTGTCATCAGAAACAGGATGATATGTCGCCAGGACGCCGGAACGCATGAAATCTTCCGCCTGCTCGTCGGTTTTATACTGATAATCACCATAGAGAGCGCCTTCGTCTATACGCTGTTTCGCTTTTGCTGGAAGATCCTCGATCGCAATAACCTCCACACGCCTTTCCAATTTCTGACGATGAGTTAACTGAAGATCAATCGTCGCAATAACTCCAAATAAGCCATAGCCGCCTATCACCAGTGAAAACAATTCGGGATTTTCTTGACGGCTGACCATCCGAATATTTCCTTCAGCGTCAATTAAGGTAAATGAAACGACGTCTTCAATGATCGGTTTAAACGCCAGTCCGCGGCCATGCGCGTTAGCCGACAATGCTCCGCCGACAGTAAGATAATCAGCCCCGGTTTGTTTTTGCCGAATGCCCCATTGCTGTTGCTTGCCTTCTTGCGCCTTTAACAAATAATCAATAAGTAAAGGCCACGTTATACCAGCCTCAACCTTGACAATCCCACTTTCTTCGTCAAAAGCCAGAACATCCGTCATTTCCGAAAGACTGATATGAAGAGTCCCGACGCCGAATTGCTGGCCGCCCATGGCATGTTTTCCGCCCGATATACTGATTGATTTTTTTTCTTTTTTCGCTTTTAAAATGATGTTGACGACATCATCCGTATTTTTCGGATAAAAAACATGGTCAACTAAAGTAGCGTTTAATTGGGAGTGAACATCATTAAGTGTAACACCGGATGTTCGACAGCCGAAAGATACCAACAGGGTTATGAATAAAAAATATCGTTTCATTATATTAAGGCACAATCCAGCTTTAATCATCGTGTCGTGAGGATTTATCCGCATTCTGAGTATTTTGATCCGCCGCTGTGTTCGCCTTAAAAAGAGATTTAATTACATAATACGCCTGTTTTGGATTTCGATCGGCATCCACCAAGCCGAAATACTCTTCATTCGTCACACCGTCGGGCTGACCGACATTAGCAAATCCATTCTTATTATAAATCCTATAATCTGTTCCATTCGGATTGACATCCGGAAGAGAACCTAGGCCAACGTAAGGATTGCCCGCTTTATAGATTTCATCGTTAAATTCATGAATAAATCCGCCCACACACTGTTCATTATTCTCTTTGGTGGCCATATGCGGAAGTATTTCTCCGTATAGGTTACTGATAAAGTTTCCTTGAGCGACCTCATCTACATGACCGTCGACATCGTAAATCCGGAAACCGGAATCCACGCGATAAAAGGTCGTGACAAATGAATCTGTTCCATATTCGCTGATATACAATGGTTTAGTTGTCGTCGTATTCATCCATTGTTTAAAAACATTATTTGGATTAATCATACTCGCTCCGCGATAAATATTGATGCCCCAAATATCAATATTTCCGACGGTAGACACAATCAAAGGAATATTGTTAAAGTCATCTCCCAATGCCGATGTAACCGGATGATTACTATCAAGAGCTTTGATATTCAAAGCCGCTTGGTTGATAAGGGTCATGGCCTCCGCAAGACTGGTAAACCCTAAACTTTGCAAACTCCAAGAAAAATTCCATTCATTTAACAAAGTCCACATAAGTATGGCGGGATGATTCTTGAATTTGTTGACGACATTGACATACCGCGGCGGATTGCTGACTAAATCATCTTTGGCTCCAGATACAGTCATAATGACCATGATTCCATTCAAATATAATTCATCCAGAACTTCTTCAGCCCTTTTTAAAACCAAATCGTCGTCGCCTAATTCAAAATAAATACGAACGGTATTAACTCCCATCTCTTTCATGAGCTTTATGTCTTCAATATAATGGCTTTCAAATTCCTGCTGCCACCAATACAACATATTATCGGGACGGACACCCGGAGGATTGTAAAAAAATCCATAATTAACTCCTGCCCCCAGCGGGTTACTTGGATCAGGACCAACCACCGGAGCTCTCGTCGACGGATTCCAGGTAACACCATTAATATAATACAATTTTTTCTTCTCTAGCGTCCCGTCGGCGCCGACGTTTTGCGCGTACAATAACCGGCCCTGCTCAACCGTTATAATACTGGGTTGATTCGGAACCGGCATCGATGATGGAATATTAAAATCGTAACCGCCGGTTAAATTCGTGATCGAATAAAAAGAAGTATCAATAAATCGTTCCCAACATTGCGCGCCGGTATTATTGTCATTATTAATCCAATCGATCCAACCGCCGACGGTTCCATCACACGAAACGGGAAACTTCCATAATCCGCTGTTCACCGCCCAATTCCAGGCGCCGATATAGTAATTTGATTGACCTAAATCCATCCATGCCAAAGAAGCTTGAAATGAATAGCCAGGTGATTTCATTTTACTTTCATCGTCGGGATTTTCACTGTTATTAATATCCGCCCAGACAACCGCACCGTCGGATTTTTGTAAATGAGTGTGAATCCAATCGCCGACAGCCAAATCTCCAACGCCAATGGCCGGAATATCGAGCATTTGCGGCGCGTAATTAATCCAGTTACGTCCTTTTTCGGTTTGATTCACATGATTCTCGTTAACCGCGTAGCGCCAAACGTTATAGTTAGGATCTAATGGGTTTGATATATACAGCACTTTATTAACACCGATAATAATTCTGTTAGCCGCGTCGTGGTATTTTTGCGCGTCGACGAAATTTCCACTCAATGATGCCCATTTTTCCGCTGCTCTTAAAGCCAAAAAACCGAAAGAATTGTCCGAAGCCCAGCGCCATTTCTCGTAGACATTGCCCGCCGTTTTTCCAGCTCCTAACAGTCCATCATCGATACCGCCTTTATTGGCCACATCTTGTAGTTTCAGTAAGAATTCAGCTCCATTTTTCATCGCGTTTTTTCGGGCGTCATTAGCGGTATTAAATCCCAACTTATGGAATGCCATCATAACCTCGGCGGTAGCCAAAGGAGATTTGGCGAAATTATCATGCGGCTGGTCATAACTGTATTGATTATACCAAGCGCCGTCATTACGATTATAAGGAAAGGCTAAATGATTATCGATATCCTGGACCCTGACTAAGTAATCCGCGGCTCTTTGAGCTTTTTGCAGATAAACCGGATCATTTAATTCTTCAGAAGCTTTAATCAAACCAAGTATAGCCAAGCCATTTTCTCTTGGAACCACCCATGTCGGCAACCCGGTGACATTATTAATCGCCCCGTCAGCATTGTGACCAATATTGTTATACTGACAGGCTAAAATATATTCCGCTTCTCCTCGGACACGATCATTGACTAAATTCGTCCTTAAGCTCGGATAAGATCCATTGGTTATAATCCAAATGTTATAAAAATCCCAACCTATGAAAGTACTTTGCTGAAACATTTCAGACGTGGTTTTTGCCAAAATACCGGCCGCATCTCCGCTGCCGACACCAGGAAGAGTTGGATTAAGTGTTATATTCCAATAATTCGAGCTCCGTGTCCCAGACTCCCATTTCCCCAAGAATCCTCCAACGGTCTGGTTCCCCGTAACTGTCCCTGCGAAATAGGTATTGCTGACACCATCATCAAATGAAGCAAACCACCCCGCAATACCTCCCACATATTGATACCCGCTGACCATTGCCTTTGAATAACTATTATGAATACCGGCATTTTCAAAAGTAAAGCCGACTAGGCCACCCACACTCAAATTTCCCTGAATACTTCCTTCTGAATAACTTTCAATAATATCGCCGCTTTTAGAAAATCCGACCAATCCCCCCACACTCTCTCCGTTGGCAACTGAGGCAAAAATGGTAACTTTAGCCGACGACTGAGTAATATTATTTGCTGATCCATCGATCATTTTTCCGACTATACCGCCCACCTGGTATGTTCCATAAACGGTCACATCCCTCACGACGGACTTGGAAATTCCTGTGCCATTATTACTTTCACCGATTAAACCGCCCACCTGTGAAGTTCCCGAAATCTTACTGTTTATAACAGTAACGTTAGAAACACTCGCAGTTTCCATATAACCAGCTAAAATACCTACTCGCGAATTTCCTACGACCCTGGCCTTTGCAATAATTAAATCTTTAACATGACCTGTACCTGTAATACTTCCAAAAAGACCAACATGATTGTACTGTGGCTGATTAATATTTAATCCGGAAATGGTATGTCCTCGGCCATCAAAAGTACCGCGAAAATTACGGATAGGTGTAAACTGCCCACCAACTAGGGGTGGACTAATGACTACACAATTAATGTCGTTGGCCAAATAATACGATCCAGTCGGATTCTGTGAGATATTTTGAAGCCCAGTACAATTCGTGATGGCAACTTGAGCGTACGTGGGACGATTTAAGACGAGGATTAGAAAAATTATTGTGAGGCTTAAAGTCCTAAACTTATTAAAGTGATACATAATTTCTATTTATCCTTATATTTAGTATATTCATTAATGCTTAGACCGACCTCAAATATACTATATTTATTTAATATGTAAAGGATGACGTATCGCGCGTAAGGAGGACTTGACGTACACCGCAGTTAGGTTATTCTACACCAATATAACCGATGACACCGCATCCGATGCGGCCGCCCGCGTTCCCGGTGGGTTGGCCAAAATCATCTTCTTTTTCATGAAGAATAACGGCTCGTCCAGCGATGCCATTTTCTCCGGAAATAGTTACCTTAGAAAGAAATAAAGAGATACTTCCACTACCGGTTTGATCAATAGTAATATTGCCCATATCACCCATATGCGACTTCATTCCATCTTCCGGCAAAAAACCATGTTCAACCTTCATCGGATTAAAATGACCGCCCGCGGCTTTTCCTGTATCCGAACAGCTGCCAAATTCATGAATATGAAATCCATGCTTCCCCGGTGTATCCACCCCAGCAATATGAACCTCAACTTGAACTCCATCACCTTTTTCGGTAAAATCCGCTACTCCCGATATCTTGGAATCTTGTGATGTACCCTTGATCATGGCTTGAGCTTTAGTAGGACTAATCATAACTTCATGTTCATGCGTACCTTGTGCTTGAGCGAATACAACGCAGATGGCCGTCATAAAAAATATCAGTAACAGAAAATTTCTTTTCATCGCTATCTCCTTTTTAATATATCTAGATCAACTTTTTAATTTATACCCTGTTGTAAACATCCAGCGCACCATACCGATACAAATAAGTAAAAATATCGTGATCATGACTAAGCTGATTCCCAATCCGACGTCGGCGGCTTCGTAAAAGCTCCAGCGAAAACCGCTAATTAAATAAACGACTGGATTAAATAAGGAAACTTTTTGCCAGAATGGCGGCAGCATATCGATCGTGTAAAAACTTCCGCCTAAGAATGTAAGTGGAGTGATGACTAAAATAGGAATGATTTGCAGTTTTTCAAAACCATCAGCCCAAATACCGATGATGAATCCGAAAAGGCTGAATGTTACCGCCGTCAATATAAGAAATAAAAGCATCAGAAACGGATGATTGACTTGAACCGGAACAAAGAAGAATGCCGTCGACAAAATAAGAATTCCTAAAATAATCGATTTAGTTGCCGCAGCTCCAACATATCCCAGCATGATTTCTATATAGGAAATCGGCGCAGATAAAATTTCATAAATGGTCCCGGTGAATTTGGGGAAATAAATACCGAACGAGGCATTTGAAATACTTTCCGTCAAAACAGACAACATAATCAATCCCGGGACAATAAAAGATCCATAACTGATTCCGTCGATCGATTCAATGCGTGAACCAATCGCGGCCCCGAAAACAACAAAGTATAAACCGGTAGAAATCACCGGCGAAGCCACACTTTGCCCTAAGGTCCTAAACCAACGGGCCATTTCAAAACAAAAAATTGCTTTGACTGCTCTCCAATTCATTTTCTTGTCACCAATTTAATAAATATATCTTCAAGAGAACTTTGTTTGGTATGAATATCTTTATACGTATGGCCATTTCGGTTAAGAACGGACAGCAAGCTGGAAATTCCATTATCCTCGATGGTGGAATCAAAACTGTAAATCAATTGGGTCTTCTCTGCATTTAATGTTAATGAGTATTTATTCAATTCGGAAGGAATTTCCTTGATGGCTTCATTAAAATCGAGAATCAATTCTTTGTGGCCAAGTTTTTTCATTAATTCGGATTTTTGTTCGGTGATGATGAGTTCACCGTTATTGATAATGCCGATACGGTCCGCCATTTCCTCTGCCTCGTCGATATAATGCGTCGTTAAGATAATCGTTACACCCATGCGCTGAAGTGTCCGGACATGATTCCACATATCTTTTCGTAATTCCACGTCGACGCCGGCCGTCGGTTCATCTAAAAATAATAAACGCGGTTCATGCGACAAGGCTTTGGCAATCATGACCCGGCGTTTCATCCCGCCGGAGAGAGTTCTGATTTTATTATCTTTTTTATCCCAGAGCGATAAATTTTTTAGTACCGTCTCAATATAATGAGCGTCAAAAGGTTTTCCAAACAATCCACGGCTGAAGGTAACTGTATCCCATACCGTTTCAAAAGCATCCGTCGCTAATTCCTGCGGAACAAGGCCAATCAAGGCGCGTGTGAGCCGAAACTCACGAATAATATCATGTCCGTCGACGAGAATGGTGCCGCTCGTCGGATTGATAATTCCGCACACGGAGCTAATCAGCGTCGTCTTTCCGGCGCCGTTTGGTCCCAGCAGGGCGAAGATTTCACCTTTACGGATTTCCAAATTGATATTTTTTAAGGCCTGGAATCCGCCGGCGTAAGTTTTATTTAAATTTTTAATGTCGAGAATCGCGCTCATCTAAAATTTACCTTTTTTTGTACACATCGTGCGTACGGCAGGAAAACATCATAATATAAAATTGAGAAAAATGGAAAGAAAATGTATTCATAAAAAATTCTTTCTTGACAAAAATTTAAAAACTCATATACTTTGAAAGTTCCCTTAGAACGAAGACGTTCCGGGGGGATTTTTCGATTCGGCGTTGATCGCCGGCCAAGGACTATGAAGCCCTTAACTTGTAAATTACAGTTAGGGGTTTTTTGTTTGGGCAAGGCTGCCCTCTTCCATTGATTTTTCATCAATGCAAAGAGGGCTTTTTTATTTTCTGAACCGACGTTAATTTTATTCAACCAACCATAAGGAGATGAACATGAAGGACATCAGCAAAATCGTAAAATTAACACTCAGCAGTTTCTTTCTTTTATTTTGCCTACACACTTCTCTTCCGGCGCATGCTCAAGAAGATGAAGCTGTCGAACCTCCCACCCTACTCGGAGGTTATTTAAAAGATTTAGGGGTGGAAATCACCGGCGGAGGAACTCTGGATTACTTTAACCGTTATGTATGGCGGGGACAATATCTCGACCGGGACAGCGTTTTACAGCCGGGGTTCAGTTTCTCGACAAAAGGTTTTACCGTGGGTTACTGGGGAAGTTTTGATGTGGAAAGTAAAGACGCATTGACCTCGGATGAAAGTGATTACTACATGTCTTACGCGTATACACTTGAACCCGTCACCGTCAGCGCCGGGCACACGTGGTATGATTTCCCGGAATACAACACATCGTCCAAAGAATTCTTTGTGTCCGCGGCGGTGGCTACACTCTTAACACCGACGGTCGCTTTTTACCATGACTATGAAGATGGGGAAAGTTTAAACACCGATGGAGATGGAAACTATTACACGCTCGCCGTATCACATAAAATCCTTGTTTGTCAAAAAACCGGAACAGCCGTCGACTTAGGATTAACTTTGGGATATGTAGATGGTCAATGGCTGTCTGGCGAAGGAATGCATTTAACACCAACGGCTGGATTGAATCTCGCTCTTACGCCTAATCTCAACGTTATCCCAACCGTCGGGTATAATTTACCTATGGGTGATTTAGAAGATGAAAATATCGGTAATCAGGAAGATAAAATCTTTGGAGGAGTTAAAATGGCATACACATTTTAATATCTAAATTCTTGTGGGAGGCTGGTTCGATTCAGTCCAGCGCTTATTGAGCCAGCCTCCCCATTGCTTTGGATATTGCTTAACAAAAGATTCAATCACACGTGTTAATGCGGATATATTGCGCTGATCATTCTCCTCGGCGCTATATTTTGTTTCAACCTCTAGCGTGGGTTCGATAAATATTTTAAAATTTTTATTTTCTTTAATAATAAAAATGGGTAGTATCGATGAGTCAGTTCTTTTATGGAATAAAAGCGGCCCGATGGCCCGAGAAACTCGGTTATTTAAAAAATCAACCATCACCCCCGCCTCCTGCTTGGCTTCTTCATCCAATAAAATAAATAACAATTCATTACGCTTAAGCGCGCCTAACGTTTCTTTGAGAAACACTTTTGTTGGAAAGGTCTGAATCATATTTATTTTCCACTGCGCGCATAAATCAAACATGAACTCACTAAAATTTTTATTCCGCATGGGACGAATGATGACATTGACTTTGTAACCTTTTTGCACCAAAGAAAGAAACAGAAGCGGAAAATTCCCCAAATGAGCGGTAACTCCTATAACCCCTTTTCCTTTCTCCATAGCCGCCTTTAAGTGTTCCTCGCCGTAGAATTCAGCAATCTTATTTAATTTATTCGGCCGGTTCACATAAAAAAGCATGTCCATCATGCTGTGCCCGATATCTCTAATGCACGCTTTCGCCATGGCTTTGTATTCTTGAGGTGTTTTTGTTTGAAGATAAACCGAGTGGAGATTCATTTCACAAATTTTCCGCTGCTTCTTTAAACAGGCGACGGCGATCAAAAAAAGGGGTTTAAACACGAGGGCAATGATCCAAAACGGCAAATGGAGCATGGTCCATTTGAGAATATGCAGTGATCGATTCGATAAACGATTAAGAAATTTTTCTTGGGTTGGCGGCGTTGACATGATGTTCAGTTTAGCACAATCTCATTCAAAAGTTGAATTCATTTCTAAGTAGATTTTAGATCTAAAATAAGAAAATGATTTAACCCGAGTTATGATACGTTGGGTTGTTTATTTAAAATTGATCGTATCATCGGGACCAATTGATCAATAATGTCGAATTTACTGACATAATGGGAAATAGCCTGCTGGCGGCAATGAAGAGAAAGATGATCGCGGGTGTGCGCTGATATCGCGATGCAGCGGCAGGAAAGATTGCGTTTTCGGATTTCTCGAATTAAATCAGATCCGGAAGGGCCAGACTTTAAATTTAAATCAACCAGAACCACGTCGGGTTTACAACTTTCAATAATTTTTAAACCCTGTTCATAATTATACGCTGGCGGGCAAATATCAAAATCATTTGTATCGGATAAAAAATTAATAATTTCTGTGCACATCATTTCATTATCATCGACGACGGATATTTTGATTTTTGATTCTTCCATATGTAAAATCCTTTTAAAATATATTATATCCTCTATAATTTTTTTATTTCGAAATACGTAGGCGCCTATTTCCCGACGCAGACAAGTATTGCTTTAATCAGTTCCTGCGGGTCACCGGCTTTGTTAATCAATGTTGAAGCCCCGGCTTTAATGAATGAGTCAGACACATCTCTTTCATCTTGCACCGATAGCCCAATGATATCAATGTAGGGATATTTTTTCTTGATGATACGCGTGGCTTCGATACCGTTGAGTTTCGGCATATTGATATCCATAACCACAACTTCGGGACGATAATTCTCGACCTTCTCGATCGCCTCCATTCCATTTTCGGCCTGGGCGACCACTTTAATCAGCGAATTTTCTTTCAAAATGTTAGCTATACCTTCACGGACTAAGGCATGATCATCGACGAGAAGAACACGGATATGCCGGTTTTTATTCCCATCGTCTCCACTTTCCTCTTCGATAACCGGAATACCTAAATCCGATGGCGACTCTATCTCAACGTTAACAGGAATCGTGATTTCAAGCGTTGTCCCATCCCATGGGGTGGAATCAATTTTTAAACTACCTTTAAGAATTTTTAAACGTTCGCGGATACTAAACAAACCAAAACCTTTTTCCGAGGATACTTTCTCAACTTGTGTGGCATCAAAACCGCGCCCCTTATCTTTGACGGTTATTTTAATCAAACCTTTTGTATACTGCATGAACAATTCCGCCTTATCTACTCCCGAATATTTCACAACATTAAATAGCAATTCTTTAACGGATTCATAAAGCATAATCTTTAAACTATCCGGAAGATTGGGTGGGATTTCTTCTAAATATGTAACAACCTGAAGATCATGCTCCTCTTTAAATTTCTTGGATAACCACTGAAAAGCCGCGCCGAGACCGTCTTCATATAAAACCGGCGGCCGTAATTCCACTGTTAATGATTTAGCGGCGAGTATGGCTCCGCTTAAAAATTTCTCGCCGCGCTGCAAACTATCTGAGGCCTTGTCATATTGTTTGTTTTCTATTGCTTTCATCGATTGTGAAACTTGTAATTTAATGGCGACGAGGATTTGTTGAAGATGATCATGAACCAAGGCTGCAATGCGCTTTCTTTCCTTTTGCTCCGTATTGAGGACTTGGTCCGCCAAAAGCCGCAATCGATCAGATTGTTTTTCCAACTGAATGACAGCCGCGTAAACTTGCTTTCGGATGGGCGCTGAAACAAAATACGATATGGGCATGGTAATTAAAATAATAAGAAGTGAAATCATCGCGTACATTAAAAAACGTTCCATCAGCCCGACGTACACGGATTCAATATCAATATAACCAATATTTTTATGATTATATTGAATGAACTTGGAGCGCTTCAAGTCAGCCGGGCGGTCTGAGCGTTTAAAAGAAGCAAATTCTTTTCCTGCGACCGAATACACAACAGCTCGAATCGTGGATGGATCATCTTGAAGCGACTTAAGAATTTTCGTAGCGGCTTCCGAATCGTCAAATACCAAGGTGGGCTCGAGATTATAAGCCAACATATCCATTTGAGAGTCTACCCGACTGATCAATTCATTTTTGATCTTGTAGAATTCAAAAATCCCAAAACCAATCGTTGCGAGGGCTAATGAAAGAATACCATTAAGAACGCCGAATACGATAATCCGCTTAATAATCGGTGATTTCACGACTATTCCTCCACAATGGCAAGTTTGAGGAGTTGACTGCTGATTTTCAATTTGGATTCTTTAACTTTTGCCAAATTAACAGCAAACCGCAATTTGTCGTTTAACTTTCGAAATTCAAATACAGCTCCGTCGGACAAATTGCCGATTGTCAGCATATGGTCTGTATCTGGAGAGACTTCGGATATTAAAATATGGCAGGATGCCGCTTTGCGGACAACTTTAATCGTTCGCCCTTTAATGACTCTTTCGTCGAGATGGACTTTGGCGGTCGAGCGGAGATCCGTATCATCTTCGATACAGACGTTTAATTCTGAAGAGTCATCATTCCACTCCGTATAGTTGAGGAAGTGAAAAATAAAAGCGGTCTTGATATCATTTTCGGTGGCAGAACCTTGACTATATACCTTAGGACACCCGATAAAAAAACAGATAAAAATAATTTTTATCACGTTTTTCATTAGAACTTCCTAGTGACTTTTACATAACCACCACGCTCGATTTCCGTTGCGGTTGCTCCGACCGCTTCTCTATGATGATCATGTACAAGGTTTTGTCCTACTAAAGAAAAGTCCCATTCATTAAGCGTTTTACTGACGACGATGTCTAGCTCAAGATATGATGAAGCTGATCGGGCGGCATCGACATAGCGTAGAATATGATCAAATTTTACATCCTTCGGAAGATCATAAGAAGATTGCAGGTATGCCGTATATTTTGGTACAGCCGTTTCCAAACCGCGTTCTAAACCTAAATTAGTCACATCGTCATCCGTGTGCAACATCATGCGAGACCAAGCGAGATTACCTTTTAATTTCCACCATTCTAATAACCTCACTTCACCTGAAGTTTCAATCCCATACACCTCTCCGCTCATTCCATTCACGACGGGAAAAAGTGTGACTGTCTGCCCTCTATCGGTTATCGTGGACCCTCGAGTAAAACTGATTAGATCTTTATAATAATTTGAATAAGCGGCTACGTCAAAAAATGCTTTTTCCATCGGTTGATTTCTGTATCCTATTTCATACGACGTAATATTTTCCGCGTCCACGTCGTCATTTGGGGAAATGCGTGTAAAATTTCCCGTCGTCGTAGAATAACCAGTGATGATCCCGTTGGTATGAATGCGTGATGGTGTACGCACAGAATGAGAAACGGCTGACCACAACTGTTGCTGGTCACTAATATGATACAAAGCACGGACATTAGGTTGTACCTCAAACCCGGTATAAATATTATGTTCAAACTTACTACCGAAAATCAATGTAAAATCATCGGTCATGGATACTTCATCTTGTGTGAAGAAACTAAAGACCTGGTCCGGCTCAGAAGGATCCTGAATGCTGAACGTTTCAGTGTTTTTAATATCTTCCAGCTCCAATTTGTATCCAAGTCCCCAGCTGAGTTCTTGGTTATCAGTGAGCTGATGACGGCGCAAATATTCTGCATCAATCCGATCTCTAAGTTCCTTAAACGATAGAAAATCCCGCAACGTTTCATCCCAATAAACTTGTAAAGACCAATCTTCTTCCGTATATTTCGCTAATAGATTCGCCCCGCGGATATCGGCGCGCTCGTCCACCGTTTGAGCCAGCGGCGATGTAAATGAAATCACATTAGTCCGCTGTTCCACCGCACCATTATAAAAATCCCCTTGTATTGTCCATTGCTCTTTATCCGTCCTAAAACCAGCCTTAGCCATGTTCCATTCATCGATATTTGCCCCGTCTCGACGATATCCCGAATCCCGGTTAAAATATTTTCCGTACGCGCGATAATCCCAGCCGCCCGCTTGATCACCATAGCGAAAAGTTCCAAAGCCCTTTTCTTCGCTTCCGGCTCCAGCGGATACCAAACTACCTTTTGTTTTTGTTGATGATTTTGTAATGACATTGATAACACCATTAACGGCATTCGCCCCCCAAAGAGTTCCTCCGGGTCCGCGCA
>JAGOSC010000044.1 GCA_018062515.1 Candidatus Omnitrophota bacterium | reverse complement strand
GGCCATGCCTATACCAATCGACGTAAAAATAATAAATGTGTAAATCGGTGGTTTGGCCAAAGCAAAACCAATCGCTGATCCCATAAACGGTGCGGTACACGGCGTCGCTACTAAAGTCGCTAATACGCCATTTAGAAAGGCAAATTCCGTTGACTTTAATCGCGTGAACGTGGTTCCAATTTCAAATAGGCCGAATAAATTCAACGCTAACACAAAAAATAAAATCGTCATGGCGACAACAAAATAAGGTGACTGAAACTGATATCCCCAACCGACCTGTTTACCAACAAAACGTAATAAAAGCATAATGATGGATAAGACCCAGAAGCTTACTAAAATTCCCAATGTAAACTGAAGACCATTATTTATGAATTTGGATTTTTCATTCTTAGATTTTTCGACGAGACCAAGGACTTTAATAGTTAAAACCGGCAGAACGCATGGCATTAAATTAAGCACCATACCTCCCCAAAACGCAAATATAATGGCCAGAAAAATATTGAGTTTATTTTCCTGAGAATTTTCAGCGACCTCCGTTTGTAAAATATTGGAAGGCATTGAAACATCTACTTCAAAAGCGCGAATTTCATCAGAACCTTCCATGTGTCCAACTAGAACTCCGCGTAAACGCTCATTCTTTCCTTCCTGATAACTAAGCGCTTTTCTTAAAGTGATTTCAATCATGCGACTCACCGTTTTAAATTCAGGCAAAACGTTATAATCGATGAGGTTGGAATCATAGGGAAAGAAATCCGTAAAAATCAATCCTTCATCAAATGTCGATGGGGTATATTTAATAATAAAATCTGTTGGCGTTTGAATCATTGACGTATGAGCCGAAATATCGTCGATGGGATATTGAGATTTGTATTTATCGTAATGTTTCAGGTACTTTGGATTTACAGTTGCATCAGCTTGGGTTAAAGGAATGTTTATATGAAACTCACCCGCGCCTGGAAGGCATTCTTCTTTACATTCCAACCAACTCACCTTCGCGGAAAGCATCAACTCTTTCTGATTTTCAAAATCGGATGGCGACTGTATTTCGGTTAATAAAAAAGCACCATGATGATAACCAAAGCTCGTTAATGGTTCTGCCTTAATTCTTTCCGGGGCAGGCCAGATGATTTCTCCGACCTGGAAGTTATTAGGCAAATTCCACTCAATCTTAGGTGCTAATCCTGAGTCTCCGGGATTCTGCCAATAAATGTGCCAATCTTTATCCGTAACAAAATTAAGCCCGACGGAAAACGTTTGGCCCACCTTCAATGTCTCAAATTGAGGAATCATTTCGACGAAAGTGTGAGCTGATTTGACGGAATTATTTTGCGAGCCCGCCGGGCTTATAAAATAATTCAGCCACAGAATAAAAAGAACGGCTGTCAAAATTTTTCTTGAATTGAATAACTTAATCATTATTTGTGGACGGTCATTAACCGGCGGGTGATTTCGCCGGAAATATTGGGAAAGCGTTGTTTGAAAGATCGGACTCCGTCGGGAAGTTCATCGAGGACCAAAACTTGGTATTCAAATCCGGGTTTTATGACAGGCACCCCGCCTAACTTGATTCTTTCTTTGGTGCCGTTTAAATAAAGAGTTCCTAAATAAGAAATCTCGTTCGGAATCACTTCAAAAATAATATTGATCGGCTCGGTTGCCGTTGTTCCTCCGACGGGAATAGATACGGATGTAATCTGATATTTTCCGGCCGGCAATTCAATGTAAAAATAACCCGGTCTTACAGTACGTACATTAAATGAAAAAGGTTGGGCCGCAATTCTTTCTCCGATGAGCAATTCATAAGAACGAATAGGATTCTTTAAATCAACAAACTTAAGCTGAACATAACTGGTTTTTAGTACGCCCTGGAAAAGTGTTTTAGCGAAGACAACTCCCTTCTCTTCGATAGGCTCCATTGTTTCCGCTTGTAACGTTCCTTGGGTGGAAAGTTCAATTGCATCAGGAACAACTTGTTTTTTTTCATTGGCAAACGACGGCGGGGTAATCGTGTGCGGTTTTTCTGTTTGATGAAAAACCGTACATCCAGAAAGGAAAAAAACAGTGAGTACGTATAATGATTTCTTTAACATATGTTGAAATTTACCGTTGCATTTTAATTGGTGCTAGTTTAGCAAATCTCAACCATCACAATCAAGAACATTATCATTAATAGCCAAGGCCATAAAAAAATAGCGGAAGGTTTCCCTTCCGCTACGTGATAACAACAGGTTCATTTTAAGTCAGAACCTCTGACTTCTTTGGAGAGATCTTTTTGTTTTTCCAGACGATTTTGATATTAAGAGAATGATGAAATTCAACCCGCATCAAAAAACGTCCATGCGACATATAAAAAACTCCTTTAACTCGAAAACTGAATTTCTCAATTCTTTGCCGCGTATCAAAATATTTTCTTATATATACTTCGGGCGGCGCAACCGTCGGCTCTACCTCATTTATCTTGGAAACTTTATAAAAAAATCCTTTCCGAACGACCGTCACGGATTCTGGATTTTCTGATCTAGAAAAGATATGTAAAAACTTTGTCCCTTTTTTTAGGTCACGATTACGTTTAAAACACACTTTTTTCATTTTTTTCCTTTTCGAAACAAGCCATTTATTTGACCTGAATAGTCAAAGTATAACATCCCTGCTTATTTCGACAATACAAGGCCGTAAATAAAAAGGAAACGTTATCTTACGTAACAATGTAACGTAACATATTGATATATATAATCTTATAGTTTATTTGGATTTAAAAAACGGAACTTTTGGCTCTTGGCCGGCGAGTAATCTTTTTATATTGGCTTTGTGGCGGTATAAGACAAATATACCGAAAATGAGGCCTAAAACTTTAATTTCGACTGGTTGCCCAGTCAAAAACACCAAAGTAGGCAAACTTATGGCGGCTATTATAGAAGAAAGCGAAACAATACGGAAAATGACGAAAACAATCAGAAAACTAGCCAAGGTGAGAATCAAAACTGGAATAATAGAAGGAATGCGATACGCAAGTCCGATCAACACACCGAGGCTGGTGGCCACACCTTTTCCGCCCTTAAATCCAAGAAAAATTGTATAATTGTGACCGGCAACAACCGCAATACTTAATATAACCCGTTCCCAAATGAACGTGAGGCCAAGGATCTCGGAGACAATTCCTACCACCCAAAATCCCTTATAAATATCAAGGAGAAGAACAATGATCCCCGGAATTTTTCCCAGTACTCTAAAGACATTCGTCGCTCCAACATTGCCGGAACCATGCTGACGAATATCAATACCCTTAAGAAGTTTTCCGAAAACATAAGCGGTGGGAATCGATCCAACAAGATAACTGATAAGAATGCCAAAAAGTAAAATGATCGTAGACATGGTGTATTAATCTTCATCGAGCCAAAGTAACTTGGCTCCGGTTTCAGGGTCGATTTCTAAATTACCCGCATAACGTTTACCCGTAACAGGAGAATATTTCAAACGAGGGGGTTTAGTGACTGAATTGGCAATGGATTCAACCGCGGCGATCGCCTCTGGGTCTTCTCTTAATTGTTTCTCGAGATTCTTTTTTTCTTGTTCAGTTAATGGTTTGCCGGTGACCGCCTCGGCAATGGAACCAAGGGCTTCCTGACTTTCATGAAGATATTCAACCTGATCTTTTTTCGATTTGATTGTATGACAACCGGTGAGAAAAAAAATGACGGGAACAACCGATAAATATAAATAACGCTTTTTCATTACTCAAGGATCCGGACACGGTTAAACGGCCAATAAATAATTTCCGCGCGGCCGACGATATTTTCAACGGGAACAAAACCCCAGTAGCGGCTGTCATGGCTGGACTGACTATTATCGCCTAAAACGAAAACATACCCTTCCGGAACAACAATCGCTTTACCTTCATCACCGTACGGACCCGCATTATAATAAAAGGTATTCTTAATTCGAGGCTCCATAATCAGCTTGTCGTCGATATAAATGTCACCCTCTTTAATCTCAACTGTTTCTCCGCCGAAGGCGATCAGCCGTTTAATAAAATCCCGCTTTGGATCCTCAGGATAAACAAAAACAATAATATCGCCGCGTTTCGGTTGTGAAAATCCGGGAAGACGTTTTCCAGTAAAGGGAATTTTTGATCCATACCTCAATTTATTGACCATTAAGCGGTCACCTTCAATCAATGTTTTGCGCATTGATCCGCTGGGGATTTTAAAAGCTTGCAGAAAAAAAGTCCGGATGACCATGGCCAAAAGAAAAGCAATAACAATCGACTCGATCCATTCACGGACGGGTGAATTCTTTGCCCAAATATTTTTCTTTTCTGTTACTTTCATAATTTTAATGCCGCTGAAAAAGCCTCTTGAGGAAGTTCGACGTTACCGATTTGCTTCATTTTTTTCTTACCTTCTTTTTGCTTCTCCCAAAGTTTTCGTTTGCGGGTAATGTCACCGCCGTAACATTTGGCCGTAACATTTTTACCGACGGATTTTACCGTCGCGCTGGAAATAATTCTTCCGTCACATGTGGCCTGAACCTTGACTTCAAATAGCTGTTGCGGAATAAGCTCTTTAAGTTTGGTGACTAAAGCCAAACCTTTTTCATAACTTCTTTCCTTGTGGACCAAGAATGAAAAAGCATCACAAATCTTACCGTTGATTAATATATCAAGTTTAGAGACTTGTGTGGGGAAATATCCCTTAAATTTATAATCAATGGATCCATATCCCTTCGTGATCGACTTAATCGTGTCATTAAAGTCGACGATAACTTCAGATAAAGGAATATCAAATAAAATTTTCATACGATCCGAAACATATTCGCTGCTGACATAATTCCCGCGTTTGCGTTTAGCCAGTTCCATGACACCGTCCATATACGCAACGGGCGTTAAAATGGTAACAGTCAAAAGAGGCTCTTCGACGCGAGCATAAGACCCGCCTTCCGGTAAATCATTGGGGCTTTCAATTTGAATGGTTTTTTCATCTTTAAAAACAATTTGGTACTTTACGTTGGGTGTAGTCAAAATCAAATTAAGATCGTATTCTCGCTGTAGCCGTTCCTGCACAATTTCCATGTGAAGCAAACCTAAAAAACCGCAACGAAAACCATGACCAAAAGATTGAGAGGTTTCCGGCTCATAAACAAAACTTGGATCATTCAATCTCAATTTTTCTATCGATTCACGCAAATTCATAAAGTCTTTAGAATTGACCGGATAAACGCCGCAAAAAACCAGTGGGTTTAAGATACGGTAACCCGGCAGCGGCTGGCTGACCGGATTTTTTGGCTCGGTAATGGTGTCCCCTACCCGCACGTCTCTGGGTTCGTGGACATTACAGGTAATGTACCCGACTTCACCGGCGGTTAAGTTTTTCATTCTCATAATTTCCGGAGTAAAAACGCCCACTTCTTCGACGGTAAATTCTTTATCCATGTTCATCATTTTTATCTTCATACCCGGCTGTAACACACCATTAAACAAACGGACATAAATAATGATTCCTTTATACTGGTCGTATTTCATATCGAATATCAAAGCCTCGAGCGGCGCGGCATCTGTACCGTCGGGCGCTGGAATAAAATCCACAATTTTCTCAAAAAGCTCGACGATGTTGATTCCTTCTTTAGCGGAAACACATTGAATATCTTTGTCGTTAAAACCAAAAATTTCCATCAATTGCAGCCTTGTATGATCGATATCAATATTAGCCAAATCAATTTTGTTGATCACCGGTAATATTTCTAGATTATTGTCGACAGCTAAATAATAATTAGCAACGGTCTGTGATTCAACACCCTGTGATACATCGCTAATCAACAAAGCTCCTTCGCAGGCACGTAAAGATTTCTCGACTTCATAAGAAAAATCGACGTGGCCGGGAGTATCAATCAAATTAAAAATGTATTCTTTGCCGCCTTTTGATTTATAAGCTAAACGCACGGCGGATGCCTTAATGGTAATACCGCGTTCTCGCTCGAGATCCATATCGTCGAGAAGTTGATTCTTGAATTTTCGTTCATCAATCGCACCCGTCGTCAATAAAAGACGGTCAGCCAAGGTTGATTTCCCATGGTCGATGTGGGCAATGATTGAAAAATTACGTATGAGTGATTTATCCATTTTTAATAATCTTCAGCATTCTATCGATAACTTCGTCGATACTTAAATGAGTTGAGTCTATAAGGATTGCATCGTCGGCTTTAACCAATGGACTGGCATCCCGTTTCATGTCTTTTTGATCGCGTTCGACGATATCAGCCATTAATCGACGCTGATCAACAACGTCGCCTTTTTCCTGTAATTCTGTAAGTCTCCGCTGGCTGCGCTCCTTAATATCAGCATCTAAATAAAATTTATAGTCCGCGTCCGGAAAAACAACCGTACCGATATCTCGCCCTTCCATGACAATACTTTGTCCCTTCGCGATCGCTCTTTGCCAATCAACAACGATACTGCGCACCCGCGGCCAATTGGCCACATGTTTTGTACTGTTCGTGACTTCCGTTGTTCTGATTTCGCCCGTAATATCTTTCCCATCGAGAATAATCGTTTGTCCTTCTTTGGAAAGCCCGATATCCAATTTAGAATTTTTGACCATGGCCACTAATTTTTCTTCATTCATTAAATCAACACCCGTCTTTAACGCCTTTAAAGTCATTGCTCGGTACATGGCCCCAGTATCCAAATAGAATATATTTAATTCTTTAGCCAAGCGTTTGGCGATGGTACTTTTCCCAGCGCCGGCTGGACCATCAATGGTTATAATTTTTCTTTTCTGATTCATATATGAAAATTCAATCGAATCATTTCTCGCGAACTTCTTGGGGCGGAAGATTATTAATGCTATCGCGTTTTTCTTTTGCCGTCGTAAAGTGTTTAATCAACTCTTTCTCGTCCCGATTGATCATCGCAATACGAAGTTGAGAAAGACGCTCAATAAATTCATCGAGTGATTTGACGACATTTTTGACGTTGGATATGCAAATATCATTCCACATTTTGGGTGAAGAACTAGCAATGCGGGTTGTATCCTTTAATCCCTGTGTCGCTAATTCGAGATATTGATTAGGAATTAATTCCATTAAACCGAAAGCCATGATGTGAGGCAAATGGCTGATATAAGCTAAACTGTCGTCGTGTGCTTGTGGTTCAAAGATCTTTACTTCGGCGCCGACTCTCGTCCATAACTGCTTGACCTTTTCTCTGGCCAGCTGACTCGTTTTCTTCGTCGGGGTCATAATGCACATTGAACCCTCAAACAAATTGTCTTTGGCATGGTCTATACCTTTTTTTTCAGAACCGACCAGTGGATGGCTGCCGACAAAGTTCATCGGGAAAGGAAGAATTTTTTCCGCGGCTTCAACGATTTCTAATTTGGTACTGCCTAAATCAGTAATAAGAGTGCCTCGTCGGACATGAGGCTGTATTGTTTTTAACAATTTAATAATGTCATCAACCGGCGTCGCTAAGACAATTAAGTCGGCGGACTGAACAGCACGTTTTACATCCGTCAATCCGATGTCGATCGCTTTATTAGCTAAAGCGGTATCTAATGAAGCTTGTCGATGTGATAATCCTGTTACTTCGGCGGCTAAATTATTTTTCTTGAGGGCCAGCCCTAGAGATCCTCCCATTAACCCGACACCGATAATGGTAACTCGCCTAAAAATATTATTTGAACGTCCTATCATCATTTCTTCACTCACTTTGTTAAAGTTCTCTGGAAACAGCTTGAGCAACTTGTTTTAATTCCTGCATCAATGTCTTAAATTTATCCGGGATTAAAGATTGTTCTCCGTCGGACAATGCCTCTTTTGGATTCGGATGAACTTCAATCATCAATCCGTCACAACCGGCCGCAACAGCTGCCTTCGCTGCCGGTGAAACTAATCCCCAACGTCCCGTTGCGTGACTTGGATCTACCAAGATGGGCAAATGCGATAATTGTTTGACCACCGCCACCGCATTAATATCCAGCGTATTTCTCGTCGCTGTTTCAAATGTCCTGATTCCCCGTTCACAAAAAATCACATTAAAATTTCCGTTGGCTAAAATATACTCAGCTGACATCAGCCATTCTTTGATGGTCGCGCTCATTCCGCGTTTAAGTACAACCGTTTTTCTTGTCTTTCCTACTTCCTTTAATAGTGCAAAATTCTGCATATTTCTTGCCCCGATTTGCAAAATATCGGCGTAGCGGCATATCAAATCGAGATCTCTAATGTCCATAACCTCGGTCACCGTCGCCAAATCATTGGCAGCGCCGGCATCTTTAAGAATTTTCAAACCCTCTTCTCCAAGGCCTTGAAAATCATAAGGAGATGTCCTCGGCTTAAAAGCTCCGCCTCTAAGAATAGTCGCCCCGGATTCCTTGATCGACCGGGCGATCGTGAACATTTGATTTTTATCTTCCACCGAACACGGTCCGCCGACGACATGCAATCTTTTTGACCCGATTTTTAAATTTTCACGAATAGTAATAACCGAATCTTCCCGCTGATATTCCCGGGAAACCAAACGATAAGGCGCCAAAACAGGAATAACTTTTTCAACACCTTCAAACGCGGCCAACGGTGTTACCTGAAGTATCTCTTCCGGACCAATTAATCCGACGATGGTCCTTTCAATACCTTTGGAAACATTCGTTTTAAGGCCAAGCTTTTCGGCCTTTATTAAGATTTGATCAATTTGCTCTTGTGTCGCGTCAGGTTTAAAAACAACAATCATAGTATCTTTCCTAAAGCTTTAACCAGCTTTTGGTTTTCTTCCTTTGATCCGACGGTAATCCGGATATAGTGTTCCATACCCCACGTGCTCATGTCCCTGACTATAATACCGTTTTCCATTAATTTTTTTACCACGCTCGACGCATCCCCATTAACTTTGACCAGAGTAAAATTAGTGCTGCTCGGCTGAAAATTTAATTTCAGCTTCTTAAAAGATTCATATAAGAAATTTCTCTGTGTATCAATTTTCTTGGCGACATTTTGATAATATTTTTGATCATTCAAACACGTCATCGCGGCGGCTTGAGCAATGGAATTAATATTAAATGGTTCCCGCATGCGGTCGAATAAATCACAAACTTCCGGATGAGCAATACCATAACCGACTCTTAATCCAGCTAAACCATACATCTTGGAAAATGTCCGCGTGACAATAACATTTTTGTGTTTCTTTAATAATTTGATCGAATCCACATAATCTTTAGCGTTCACATATTCGTAATATGCCTCATCGAAGAAGATCAAAATATCCTCAGGAATGCCTTCCAAAAATCTTTCCACATCTTTTTGTTTTAAATATGTCCCCGACGGATTATCCGGGTTACCCAAAAAAATAATACGCGTTTTATCGGTAATCGCTTTTTTCATGCCATCGAGATCATAATGAAAATTATTTAAAGGGATACTCTTAATATTGGCACCGGCAATTTTGGAGGCGATATCATAAATCAAAAAAGACGGTTTGGCACTAATGACCTCATCCCCTTCATTGACAAACAATCTCGCCGCCAGAACGATAAGTTCATCCGATCCATTACCGAATATAAGCTGATTGGGAGCTACATTGAGATATTGACTTAATACTTTTCGAAGATAAAAACAGTTCCCGTCGGGATAACGGTTGATTTGCAAAGCAGCGGCGTGAATAGCCTTGAGGACTTTGGGCGAAGGACCATAAGGATTTTCATTCGAGGCAAGCTTAATGACTTCTTTTAAGCCGAGTTCACGCTTGACCTCTTCAATCGGTTTACCAGGAACATAAGGCTTTATGGTAAATACCGTTTTCTTCGCTAAATTTTTCAAATCTCGCATATCAATCCAAACTTGGATATGACCCGACGATCTTCAAATACTTGCACATATTTTCCAGTTGATTTAATGCTAACTTTACATTCCGATCCGAACGATGTCCTTCAAAGTCGACAAAAAAATAATAATCCCATGCGCGTTTTTTTGATGGTCGAGACTCAATTTTTGTTAAATTAATTTTATTTTGATAAAACGGCGTTAGCATCGCGTGCAGAGCACCGACTTTATCTTTAATAGAAAATATAATGGTTGTCCGGTCTTTTCCCGTCGACGGGACATCCTGTTTGGAAATAACTAGAAACCGCGTGGTGTTATGCGCGATGTCTTGAATATTCGATTTAAGAATTTTTAACTTATATATTTTGGCGGCCAAACCGGATGAAATCGCTGCGGCCCCATTCTCATTGGCGGCCAACTGTGCTGCTTTACTCGTTGACTCGACGGGAATCAAACTGACGGACGGCATATTCTTATGCAGCCAATTCCGGCACTGACCAAACACTTGCGGATTTGAATAAATCTTTTTGATCTGTGAAAATGCTGATTTAGAAATCAAGTTATGAGAAATTTTCATATAAATCTGAGCGCAAATCTTGAGTTCCGAATCCACCAACATATCAATCGTATGTGTTACCACACCTTCAGTAGAATTTTCGATCGGAACAACACCATACTCACATTCATCATTTTCAACCTGTTGAAAAACATCCAGGACACTATTGCAAGGAGAATAGCCGACTTGGGACCCAAACTTTTTATTAGCAGCTAAATGGGTATATGACCCCTCGATACCTAGGTAAGCAATTTTAATTGACTTCTCAAGCGCCAGCGACGAGGACATAATTTCCCGATAAATCGCCTCAAACGCTTCCATGGTCATTGGACCTTGATTTAACTTTTTAATATTATCAAATATTTCTTTTTCGCGGGCCGGAGCGTAAATACCGGTATTGCTTTCTAACTTTTTCCGTCCGATGGACTGGCTCATTTCCGCCCGTTCATTCAATAATTTAATAACTTTCTCGTCGATCTGGTCTATTTTTTTTCGAAAATTATTTAAACTCATTCGTTTACTCTTCTTGTAATGGATTATTGTCTTCAATGGTCATAGCCCCGACGGGGGAATGATCGGACTGATCTAATGAAGATGTTTCATCAGACGATTCTTGTTTCCATTGATCTTGGTTAGTTGGATGAATTGTTTTATTTTCTTCTAAAGGTACTTGGATATTTTCACTCTCTGCGACGGCGATCGCCAATCTTTTTTGTCTTTCCAAAGAATTCTCAACTGTCCCGTCCCCGTCGATATCTCCGTCACTTGCCGAAGCCTCTTCAGATTTGGCTTGCAAGGCGATTAATTCTTCCAAATTCGGCAACACCTCCAAAGATTTAAGACCAAAATATTCTAAAAATTGTTTTGTGGTTTCATACAAAAACGGCCGGCCGGGAACTTCTTTCCGTCCACCTAATTTAATTAATTCCTTTTCAAGTAAATGAGCGACAACGCCATCGGAGTTGACTCCTCTGATGACTTCAACATCAGCGCGGGTAACCGGTTGTTTGTAGGCAATAATCGCCAATGTTTCCAAAGCCGGTTTGGACAATTTTTCTTTATGTTTTGTTTTATAAAAATTTCGTATGTAGGTCACATATTCCGGATTGCTTAACATTTGATAGCCGCCGGCAATTTCCTGAATAGTGATTCCTCCGCTGCGGGAACGATATTCGTTATTGAGAGCTTCAATCGCGTTTTTGATTTCCGTCGGGGTGACGGTTTCGAGCACACGTTTGATTTGATCGACAGTAATAGGCCTTTCATTAACAAAAAGCAACGCTTCCACGACTCCTTGAATATATTGCAACGGTTCAGTGGTATTCTTTTCCATTAATTTTTCACCTTTTGTTTGTAGATCTCGTTTAACAATTCTTCCGTCGTTTTGATCGACGCATTCTGTTTTAAAGCCTGGTCTATCATATTCTGAGCTTCATTTCTTTTATATTGAAGCTGCGACAAAACATCCACGGCCTCTTGCTGCCAATCTGGTACCGACGAGACTTTTTGATTTTGCGGGATCTTATCTTGCAATAATCCGTATTTGCCGACTTTGCCCTGCAACTTGGCAACAATTTCCTTCGCGCGCTGCATGCCGATACCCGGTAAACTTTTTAACGCGTCAATGTCGCCCGTATCAATCGCCTGGGTAATTTCGCTGATCGGTTTACTGATGGCCCTCACCGCAGCCCGTGGGCCAATGCCAGATACTTTAATAAACTGCTGAAAAAAATCGCATTCAATATTATTGATAAAACCTATGAGACACGGAAATGCGCTGGTCTGTCCCATTTGAAGATAATGAAATGTAATCAATTCAATTTCGCCCGCGCTGTCGGTGATCTCATCCAACCGTTGGAGAACGGTGACCGGAACCATGATTTCATAATAAAGCCCTTGGACCTTTAAAACAACTGAATGTTCTTTTTTTTCAACAAGCTTTCCAGAAATTTTTACAATCATATTTTCCGCGCATCCATATAAATGTAACCGAGACTCAAGGCCAGAGCGTCACTCGCATCTAATGGTAACTTCTCTTCGTCCAGTTTAAAGACATCAGCGACGAGCCGACGAGTTTGAACTTTAGTAGCGTTTCCATTGCCGGTGACGGCCTTTCGAATACGCTTAACACTGTGTTCGACCAATTCTACATTTTCCTTCGCGCTGAGAAGACAAATAACGCCGCGGACATGTCCAATAATAGCTGCGGTGGCCGGATGTTTATAATGGGAATACAATTTTTCCAGCACCAACACCTCAGGTTTAAACTGCTGAATCAATTGATCAAGAATGAGATAAATTTTATGAATTCTTTTATTCAGTGGTTCCGTGGATTTTGGTTCAATTGTCCCGACTTCAAGAATCTTAGGATGGTTTCCGACGGATTCAACAAACGCATAACCCGTAACTCTTGTTCCTGGGTCGACGCCAAGAATACGCATTATTCTTCAGCAGCCGCAATACGTTCCATTTCTTCATCAGAAATATCAAAATTGGCATATACGTTTTGAACGTCTTCATGTTCTTCCAAGGATTCCATCAAAGCCAAAAGCTGTTTAGCGCTATCACCTTCGACCTTAACGTAATTACTCGGTATCATTGTCATTTCCGCCGTAACCAGAGGAATACCTTTAGCGGTAATCACATCTTTAACCTTAAATAAGTCATTAATACTCGTCGTGATTTCGTGAAAATTACCTTGAGAGACGATATCTTCCGCACCTGCATCAAGTGCAATACTCATAATCTCATCTTCGCTAATTTTATTTTTCTCGATAGAAATAAAACCTTTTTTGGTAAATAAATATGATGTGGCACCTGCTCCGGCCGAACTTCCATTTCTACGTTTCAGAATAGCCTTTATTTCAGCCGTTGTTCGATTATTGTTATCGGTTAAACCGGTGATCAACATCGCTACTCCACCGGGACCATACGCATCAAATGATATTTCCTCATAAACAACACCAGGTATTTCGCCGGTCCCTTTTTTGATGGCATTGTCAATCTTATCCTTAGGCATGTTGATGAATTTTGCCCGATCAATACAATTTCTCAAAGAAGAATTAGTAACCGGGTCGCCTCCACCACTTTTTGCAATCGCTGTAAGTTCTTTTGCCATCTTTGAAAAGGCAGCGCCTCTCTTAGCATCTAATGCGCCCTTTTTATGTTTAATACTTGCCCATTTACTATGTCCTGACATTCCAACTCCTCCTCAATGATTCTGAATTATAAATTTTACACCGCGTAAAATTATTTCATGATAAAAAAATAAATATTCAACAGATATTTATCCGTTGATAACGGATAAATATCTGAAGTAACAAAAAAACAGGTTCATAAGCCGAGTTTTGTTCATCATTACTGATGGATGGTTATTCAACTTACTTTAAGGATTACTCCTTAAACTCTTGCAGCCAACCCGCAGATCGACGAACCGGATCAATTCGTTTAAGCATCGACAAAGTCGATGCGAAATTTCTGCCTATTTAGCATTGCTCCATGTAGAGATTGCTCGTTTCACTCCTTTGAATGATCAAAGGCATCGTCACTGTAGCTCTAATCCTCTTGCGTGAGCAAGGCTCAGTATTATCTGAGTACATTATCCTGTGGAGCTCGGACTTTCCTCCCCGAGGTTACTTCAATTTTGTTTTTCAAAATTGAACACCGGGGCAACCATCTCAGCCTGTTTTTTTTTGATAGATTGTGTTGCTAAACGATCCGCATCTTTATTGTGCTCTCTTAAAACATGGATCAACTTGAACTTCTTTATTCCTTCTAAAAGATGCTGGGCTTGTTCAAATAACGGTAAAATATTTGCATGCTTAACTTTATATTCGCCGATCATCTGCTTATAAACAAGTTCGCTATCTGTAATCACCTCGACCTCATCCGCTCGTTGAATTAAACTTTCTTGCAATGCATAAATCAACGCTGTGTATTCGGCAATATTGTTGGTCGCCACACCGATCGATTTTGAAATTTCTTTAACGATTTTGCCGTCTTGACGGACGACGACTCCGATCCCGGATTCACCTGGATTACCGCTCGAGGCACCGTCGACGTTTATAACTAATTGGCTCAAAGATCATCCTCTAAATACAAAAACCGGGAACAATATTCACAACGGATCAGTTCGGTTCTCATTTTTATCTGATTCGTTGTTTGCTGCATCACATTCATATAACAGCCTCCGCATGAAGTTCCATTGACTGGAACGATGGCTCGGCCTTCTTTGTGATCTAAAATTTTTTCATACTGCACGAGAATATTCGGATCGACGCTGGGGGCCACTTGATTACGCTGTCCCGTGAGGACTTTGACCCGATCTTTGAGGATAGCTAACTCATCTTCAACTTCTTTTTTCTTGCCTAAATATTCTTTTTCCATTTCATCAACAACAACTTTTTCTTTACTGATGTCAACATGTACAAGATCGGCTTCATCGTATGACTTTAAAATATTCTCTTCAATAATTGATTTATCAGCTTTTAAACTTTCGATTTCTTTTATTTTTGCGGCGTATTCTTTGTTTGTTTTGAGTTGATTCAAATCACTATTCGCCTTGGCGATAACCGTTTCTTTTGACTGCAACTCAACTTCAAAATTCTTTCTGGCCAAAGCGACTTGTTTGGCTTTTTCCTCAAAACCTTTTAACGTGGCTTTCTTGGCCTCAAACTGTTCTTTAAGTTGTTCAATGCGCTCTGGCTTTTGTTTAATCTCTTGATTAAGATCATATATTTCGCCATCTAATTTTTGTAGATCGACTAGTTTTTTGATTTGATCTTGAACGGATACCGGCACTTTATACATCCTTAGGTATAGTATTTAAATCTGGGCCTTCCTGGACTTGAACCAGGGACCAATTGATTATGAGTCAACTGCTCTAACCACCTGAGCTAAAGGCCCGATATGGTGGCAAATAAATTATAAAATCTTTAAATTTGCCTCTAATTTTGTCATTCAGCATATCACAAGCCATTTTCTTTTTCAAACTGAATTTGCTGCCTGAATAACTTGTTCAAAACTATATATTTTTCAAATACTTAGAACATATTTGAATAAGAAAAGGAGTATATAGTATATGGTATATTACTATAAATAAAATTAAGACTTATTTATAGGATAAAAACAAGCCGTTGTCATCATTATTTTACGATTTTCAAATTCAATGTTTCGGTAGGGCGAATTCCTTTGAAGTTTACGAAATAGGTTGCATGAATAGCGAGATCCTGCGGAGTAGATAGTCCTTTTATTCTAAATTTTTTTCTTATAGACCGTTTAGGCCTTAAAATCTTATTGATGGGCACCGAATCACTATGGTTCAAATCTAAACCCCAAAGGATTTTATCGTACGTAAAAGCAATGGAATCGCTTGATAATTCTTTTACTTTAAGATTACTCTTGGTTAAATTTTCAAATTCCACATTAAGCGTAATTGGTTCATCGACTTGATAAACGTCTTTGTCTGCATAAAATCTAAATGTGACCGGCAACTGTTTAGATTGATAATCAAGCAAAGGCCGGGCGAATTCTTTGACAAAAGGCATAATGTCAATTTGATTTTCCTTATCACTATGACTCTGATAAACAATCAATTTAATTTTTAGCAGCGGAAAATCGTACTCAAAATGTATTCCTTCCGACGGAGAATCCTGCTCAACATCAATCGGTAAAAATTCTACCCGAAATTCCAATTGATCGACCTGGGTACTTCCGACCATATCGATATACTGATATTTTATGTAATCAAATCCCCATTGATTTCTTTTTAACGCGATGAGAGTAAACAATTCCAAATCATGATATTGAGGTTTTAATTTTTCGATTCCATCGTAAATATTTTTTACAATATGATTGCAGATTTCAATAATGTCGGGGGGAATAGCTGTTTCTTCAGCAACGGAAGGACAAACAAAAACAAAAAAAGAAAAAAACAGGACAAAATAAATTTTTAATACATTCATGATCTATTCCTGGATTTAATAAGAAAAAGCCGGGGATACGGTTGGTACCCCCGGCTTAATAACTTAGATAACAGCGTCTTCTTTAGAAGCCATATCGAGAAACTGTTTAACTCGGCGTGATCGCGTGGGATGTCTTAACTTCCTTAAAGCCTTGGACTCAATTTGTCGAACCCGTTCACGGGTAACATTAAATTCACTACCGACTTCCTCTAATGTCCTCGTCGTTCCATCATGAATTCCAAAACGTAATTCAAGAATTTTTCGTTCACGTTCATCCAGCGTGTTTAATACCGACGTGATTTCATCTTTTAACATAGATTGCAACGTCGCATTGGCCGGAGATACCGCTTTTTTATCTTCAATAAAATCTCCAAAGTGCGTATCGCCTTCATCACCGATCGGCGTTTGAAGTGAAATCGGCACTTGAGAAATTTTCAAAATTTCTTTAACCTTACCGATAGGAATACGCATTTGTTTGGCAATTTCCTGCGCCGTTGGTTCACGGCCGTATTCCTGGACGAATAGTCTTGAAACGCGGATAATCTTATTGATTGTTTCCGTCATGTGAACCGGAATACGGATTGTTCGTGCTTGATCAGCAATCGAACGTGTAATGGCTTGTCGAATCCACCATGTTGCATACGTCGAGAATTTATATCCGCGTTTGTATTCAAACTTTTCGACAGCCCGGATTAAACCCATATTACCTTCTTGGATTAAATCCAAAAACGATAATCCGCGGTTAATATATTTCTTGGCGATACTGACCACCAAACGAAGGTTGGCTTCAACTAAAAGTTTTTTCGCCTTGTTGAACTTGGATTGCCGAATTTTAATAACGCGAAGCTGTTCTTTCACCTCGGAAACAGGCTGAGAAAGCTCATCTAAAAGTTTAGCTTTATCTTTCTTAAATTGAGCTTCGTTAGGAACTTTTCGTTTACTTTTTAATTTCCGCTCAATTTTTTCAATCTCTTCCACCATCGTCACAACTTTTTCGACAATTTTTTCATTGTAAGAGGCGGTTAATTTGAATTGCGCTAATAATAAAGCGGATTTATCAGAACCTACACGAGTTCTGGTAACGATTGACCGTATTCTTTTTAAGTCGCGAATAAGTTTTGGTCGACGATCAAGCTCGTCTTTAATAACATCTTCAACATTCACTTCTTCATTTAAGACTTGTTTGATCTTTTCCATGGCTTCTTTACGCGCATAGTTTGTCATATATAAAGATTCGGCAAATTTTAATTCGGCCTCCTCTATACGTTTCGCTAAACTGATTTCGTTTTCTCGAGATAAAAGCGGAATGGAGCCCATTTGCTTTAAATACATTTTGACCGGGTCATCCAGCGGAATAAATTTATCGGAGTAAACTTCATCTTCTTTGCTTGCCTCTCTAACGCGACGGATTTCTTGTTCCCTTGATTCTCCGTCACTATCCTCATCCTTGCTGCTTTCTTCTTCTGTGCCGCCGTCATCCGACTCAATAATTTTAATATCCTTTCCATCCAAGATATCAAAGACCTTATCGATCTCCTCCGACGACTCGACGGATTCCGACAAAGCTTCATTGACCTCATCATAAGTAAGAAATCCTTTTTTCTTACCTAAGGCGACCAACTTTTCAATATCTTGTTGGATATCATTTGCTTTTGGTTTTTTCATTTTTTCTCCCGACATCAATTTTTTACCGATTGATTAAACTGTTGTTTCAAAATTTCTAATTTATTCAAATCGCCCGCTTCTTCCGCCTCTCTAATTAACTCTAACAACTCTCGTCTATACTCCTTGACTCGGTCTTTCTTAAGGCGGTTGACACAATCCCGATAAACTTTTTCTTTATCGGAAACGATGACTTGCTCATCGGCGACTAAACTTGTAATAAATCGAACAGTTTCTTCATCATCAAAACTGTTGATTAGGTCCAAACTGTTAAAATCTTTTCCCTGATCGAATAAATCAAATAACCGTGAAATAACACTCTTAACTTTAGAATCCTGAAAATCTTCTATATTGACATCTTTTTGCGTCGATTCTATTAAACCATTTTCTTCTAAAAGTAATTTCAACAAACTGCTTTCCGCTGTCGGAGCTATTGTTTCAATTTTTTTAACTTTAATTGGCTCCTGCTGAGACGGCCGAATCCCTTCCTGTAGCTTTCTTAATTCAACCATCAGAACCGATTCTGTCAAACCCAAATTTACGGCCAATTGCTGTATATAACCAGCTTGTTTTACAGAATGAGAATAACGGTTAATCGTTGGCAACATCTCATCACAAATTTTAGCTTTTCCTTCAACCGTTTTTGAATCATACTTCAAATTCAGTTGATGTAATTTATAATCAAATAAATTCTTGGACTCGCTTATCTTCTGACGAAAGATTTCTATCCCGAATTTCCGAATAAAAGAATCCGGATCTTCCCCTTCGGCCAAACTCCCGACTTTCACATTGATGCCTTCTTCGATTAATAAATCGAAACTGCGTATCATGGCCGCTTCTCCGGCCTTATCATTGTCATAGAGCATAACGACGTTTTTTGTAAAACGCCTTACATTTCTAATCTGCTGCTGAGTCAACGCTGTTCCCAGCGAGGCCACAATATTTTCATAACCGGCTTGCTGAGGCATGATGCAATCCATGTACCCTTCAACAATCACCGCAAAATCATTCTGCGTTACCGCGCTCTTAGCTAAATCAAATCCATACAAATATTCGCCTTTTGTATAAATATCTGTTTCCGGCGAGTTGATGTATTTAGCTCCGGCATTCTCTAAAGTTCTCGCCCCAAAGGCGCGGATACGCGATTGAATATCAGCTATTGGAAAGATAATTCGATTCCGGAAACGGTCGTAATATCCTTCTTTATTATCCCGCGCGATAATGAGCCCGGCAGTTTCCATAATTCCAAGAGGAATATTTTTTTGCCTTAAGTGCTGGATCAGCCCATCCCATTGATCTAAAGCGAAACCAAGCTTAAATTTCTTTACCGTTTCAAGACTCACGCCGCGTTGTTTTAAATATTCACGGGCTTGATGAACAGTTGTACTTTTATCAGAAAGCAAAATATTGTGAAAATAATTAGCCGCCAGTTCATTCACTTGAAAAATAATTTCTCGATTGTTTTTCTGCGCCGAACCATCTGTTGTGTTTCTTTCCGGAATTTCAATTCCATGCTTACGAGCCAAGAATCGAATCGCTTCCGGGAAATCCAGCCGTTCCATTTGCATAATGAATGAAACAACATTTCCACCAACTCCGCTGGAAAAACAATGATATATTTGTTTATCTGGACTGACAATGAACGAAGCCGTCTTTTCATGATTGAATGGCGATAAACCTTTAAAGTTACGCCCGGCTTTCTTTAAAGCGACATAATTGGCTACAATCTCGACGATGTCACTTCGCTCGATCACCTGCGAAACTATATCTTCTGGGATCAATGGCATCGGCTAAACCTTCTGAATCCTGAACATTCAATAATTTCAATGTTGTACTTTGTAACTAACTTATCCAACAATAAATTTATTCCTAAATTATCACTCGATATATGTCCGGCGTTAACCACGTTCATATATTCCGCCTGAATACTTTTATAGTGCTCTTCAGAATAATGCATTCCCAAGAGAGTATCAATTCCCAGTTGTGACATTCTTCCAAAAATCTTGGCTGACCCTTCCGTGCCTCCGGTCATATCCACAAAAATGCGTCCAGCTTTGTCTGTTTCTTTTCCGATCAATATCGCCGGACCGGCCTTGTTAAACGTGGCATCCCTATACTCCGGCTCCTGCATCAAAAGATCAATCATATGTTTTAAAGTTTTTGGTTTATTTTTATCCATGATCTTTTGTAAATATGTTGTGACGTGGTTGTCAGCCGGCGTGTGACAGCACATCATCGGAATATCAAGTAATTTAGCTGTATCGACACTGCGCGTGTGATTGGCGCTATGAAGCTTGCGTGTGACCTCATCAATTCTAGACTTCATTAATTTATTAGCAACGCCTTCTTCAATTCCGGTATTCCTTAAAAAATCCGTCTGCATATGCATAACATCATATAAACCTGCCAAGGCGGATCCTTCGGGATGATGCGCTAAAATTAAATCAATTTTTCGGCCTCGACGGGATAATTGCTCTGCCAATACAACTTCAGCCGTATCAATGTCGATACCAACTAAAATGCATTTAATTTCACAATTTCCATCGCCGTGCAAAATTCTCGTATCAGCATATGGATTAAAAAAACTATCTTTATCAAAGAACTTTTTCTGTTTCAGGACAGCGGAACGGTATTCTTTTTTCTTTTGCAAAAAATATTGATCTATTTGCTTTTTCGGGCGAGGATCAGCTTTGATTCCTTCCTGCACCAACAATTCATATATCTTACCAAGCTTCAAAATGACCTCGTACTACGTAAAAAAATTTTACTCTCTCGGCCTTTTTTGCTTAATCCAAGGCTTGTTAACAATTTGATAAACCCGATCATTAAACTTCTCATGGCTGTTTAGGGGTTTAACGATTACATCGAATATAGTGCTGTACGTCACCACTGATACTCTCTTAAAAAATGGACTTGTGACTGATGATTTAACATCAACTGTAAGTGCCCCATCGCCAACCATCAATAAGACCATGTATAATAAACCGGAAAATAAAAGATTTCTAAAAACGCACAAAGCGAGTGCGCCCCATTTATTTACAAAACTCGGAACGCTTAAACTTAGTAATGAATTCCACCCGCCTTCCGAAACCATAAAAAGGCTATATGTCAAACCTGCCAATAAGCAAAAAGCTAAAGATTCCTCCATTGAATCCGGCACCATAAAGTTTCTATTCAGATATAAAGAAAAACCTGAAAAATAATGGAGCGCAATGAAAGTCGTGAATATAGTCCCAAAGAAATAGTAGACTTCCACTTTAAATTCATTCTTTCTGGCGACAAACAATCCCAAAAGAAAAATGAAAAGCAATACGATATCAACCCAATTCAAGCTCATATTTAAGACTGATTCGTTCATGAGTGCTAAAGTATACCACACCTCAAAATAGGTGTCAAGGAAGCGCTACCATTGAAAATAGAATGTAAAACGTTGAAATGCATGTACTTGCAATTTACGTTAAATCATATTTTATTAAAGAGGCTTGACAGTGCCAGTTTACGGTGTTATCTTTCAATTTCACCATTTAATAATCAGTTTTATAATTATTTATCAAAAAATAAAAGATATCCATATATGGAAAATTTATCCAACACTAACAATATAAATGATTTACATCCTAACCGGGCGGAACGGGATCTTACCATACTGTATGATATCAGCAATGCCATGCGTTCAACATTGGAATTGGAATCTATACTCTATATTATACTTACGGGTGTAACATCACATCATGGATTAGGTTTCAACCGCGCAATACTATTTTTGGTAAATTCCAAAGACCGCTGCCTTGATCCGAAAATGGCTATTGGGCCTGATTCCCTAGAAC
>JAGOSC010000043.1 GCA_018062515.1 Candidatus Omnitrophota bacterium | reverse complement strand
CTTATGCGCACCGTTTTTTCCATAGGCTCTATGAAGACGTCGCTTGCCTTGGCCAAAACGGACTGTTGTATAATCGTATCAGTCAGTCGAATAATGGGCGCTTCCTGACTAATTTCTTCCACATTGCCCGACGTTGATGCCTGCGCCGCCTCTTTAACCAACTCCATGTCATCTGTGTCTTTATTAATATCTTTAATAATATCGTCGAACGTCTTCTTCGTATTCTCTTCTGCAACAACTTGCACAACGGATCCTTCAGCCTCTGCATAATAAACTTGTATGGCACTTTCAATATCCGTCACCTTACTGATGATTGGATTAATGGTGTAGCCCGTCAAGGCTTTCACATTATCAATAATAAAAATATTTAACGGGTCAGCCATGGCTAAAGTCAAATGTTCGCCCATTAAGGAAATCGGCATAATTTTATATTTCATGGCTATTGCTTTGGGGATGAGTTTTACAACTTCTGTAAAAACTTTGAGGCGGGATATACTGATGGTGGGAAGGCCTAAACTTTCACTCAAAACCTGACGGAGGGAATCCTCGTCAATAAACTTCATTTTGACTAAAATTTTACTTAATTCTCCTCCAGCTTTCTTCTGTTCTTCGAGGGCAGCATCCAAATCGCCGGAAGTAATTAAGTCGTCCCGTAATAATATTTGCTTTAATCGGTCCTTTAGAGAATCCATTATGCGGATTTATAATATTTATCAATAGACTCTTTGACTTCGGTTGTCGTGCTGACAAAGGTCTGAATAGTGCAGCCCGTTATGAGTTCAACATCTTCGGCTGCTTGAGTATTTAACGGATTGGACATGGCTAAGGTCAAGCTTTTACCTATCTTATCAATGGGAATGAGACAAAATTGACGACAAATATTTTCAGGAACAGATTTAATCACATCTTCATCAATTTCATAATTCGCTAAAGGAAGATATGGAAAGCCGTATTGAGATGTTAAAGCCTGGGCAATATCTCTTTCCGTCGCAAAATTGAGTTCTACAAGGAGCTCGCCCAGTAAACCACCCTTTTCTTTCTGTTCCTTGATGGCTAGGTTTAATTGTTCGTGGCTGATAATTCCTTTTTCAATTAATAACTCACCAAGTTGCTTCTTAGATGCACGTTTGAACTGTTTCATTTTTATTTCCGTTGTCTAAATAAAGTCAATTACAGCTGAAATTTTACTATAGTTATATTAAGTATACAATATATTAAACTATTATTTCCCCTCAGAACATCGTCCGTTTTTTGCTCAAATTTAATAAAAAGCCCATCATTATGGCAAAATTAAGAAACGATGTTCGACCATAGCTTAAAAACGGCAGTGGTATCCCGACAATCGGAAATAATCCCATTACCATACCCATATTGATAACAACTTGCAAAGTCAATATCGAAACAATGCCTACTGATACAAGTGTGCCAAAACGGTCTTTGACCTGACATGCGATTTGAAGGCTTACCATAATCAGAATAAAATATAAACATAATATCGACAATGTCCCCAATAACCCCCATTCTTCTCCGACGACCGAAAAAATAAAATCCGTATGTCTTTCGGGTAAGAAATTCAGCTGATTCTGCGTACCTGCCAGCCACCCTTTCCCAAAAATTTGGCCTGAACCAATGGCTATTTTAGATTGGATGATCGTATACCCTGCCCCCAGAGGATCGATATTCGGATTTAGAAAAACAAGAATACGGTCTTTCTGATACTGTTTAATAAAATGCCATCCAAACGGCGCAAATATAATACATAAAACAATGAAACTAAAAAAGACTTTATAGTCGAGGCCGCTAACAAAAACCATAGCCGTAAAGATTCCCAGGAACATAAGCGCTGTTCCCAAATCCGGTTGTTTTAAAATAAACATCATCAGAACACCGGTAATACATAACGGTATGACCAGCTGTCTAATGACAGCCGATAACTTTGAGAAAAGTCCAAATGAAAGCATTGGTTTCAAATTACTAAAATATCTTCCTAAAACGAGGATGAGCGCTAACTTGGCCACTTCGGAAGGTTGAAAACTAATTCCGCCGACCTGCAGCCAGCGACGAGCTCCCAAGGCATGCCGCCCGCTAAACATAACCCATAATAAAAGTAAAACGTTAAGAAAATAAATCACGTAAGCCACATCATAAAATCGACGGTAATCCACTTTCCCGAAAATATACATAAGGATGATTCCCAATAGGGCGCAATATACCTGATCATAAAATATTTTTTGCGTGACTCTCACGTTATCATACGTAGCACTAAACAAAACAACAAGTCCGATTCCCATGATCATTAACGTACAAAACCATATTTTCTTATCAAGTTCTCTTTGCATCAAATAAGCCCTTCATCACTTATTCTAAATAAAAGTTCCTTGGTAATCGCGACCGCATTATGCGATGTTCCTCCATGCTCAAGAAAAACACAAAAGGCTATATTCTTATTTTTTCCTTTAGCATAGCCAGCAAACCATGCATGGTGTTCTTTATTTCGAGAGGACTGCGCTGTTCCTGTTTTTCCAGCGATATATAAACGATCGTCGTATAATTCATGAGCTGTTCCCGCCTCGTCGGTGACGACCGCGCGCATTCCCTCTTTGACAATGTCAAAAATATTCTGACCGATTTTTACTTTTTGCTCAGGGCGGTATTTGTCGACGGGAACACCTGCGATCTCCTTAATCAAATGCGGGACAACATCCGTTCCATCGCGCGCGATCAAAGACACCATCCTCACCAGCTGCAGCGGTGTTGTTAAAACATCCCCTTGGCCAATAGACAAATTCAAAGTATCTCCGGCAAACCACGCGCGTTTTCTTAGCAAAATACCTTGACGGCTATTCGGCATATTTCCCTGCGATTCATGTGGAAGATCGACATGAGTTAACTCTCCTAAACCAAACATCTCCGCGTAGTGTGATATGGAATCAGCTCCCAAAATCAAACCCAAATGATAATAAAAAACGTTGCAGGAATGCGCAATGGCTTCAATAACATTCTGATGATTGTGCGCCGCCGTGCAACCGAATCTTTTTCCACCCAACTCGTGATAACCCGGACAAAAAAATGTTGTATGCCTATTTATCTTTTGAGAGTCTAAGGCGCCGATAGAAACTAAAAGTTTAAACACCGATCCCGGAGGAAATCTTCCGTTAATCGCCCGGTTTAATAATGGTGATTGTGGATTTTGAATCACTGCAGTCACTTGATCATTGAGTTTGGAATCAACAAAGATATTCGGATTAAAGGTGGGTGAACTCGTCATACCGAGAATTTCTCCATTATCATAATCCATGATGATAATCGCCCCGGGTCTTCCTTGCATATCGAGGTGAGCCATCTCTTGAATACGGCTGTCAATCGTTAAAGTAATATCATTTCCACGGGTTGGTTCTCTTATGCTCAATATTCTAACCTGTTGCCCTCGACTGTTAACTTCTATTTGATATCCGCCCTCTTCTCCTCGAAGGTTTAAATCGTAAAATTCCTCAACACCGGTTATTCCCACGGAGCTTAGCGGCGAATATCCGTATTCCTTATAACGTTTTAACAATGCGTCATTCACCTTGCCGACGTAACCGATGATGTGCGCGCTGTTCTCGTTTAAGGGATAAGATCGCTCAAAGCTTTCTTCAATCAACAAACTCGAAAATCTAAATCTGTTTTCCTCTAAAACAATAGCCTGTTCACGGGTAATATCTTCAGCGACGAGGACAGGCGCGAATGATGAATGTTTCTTTGACTGATATTTCTTGATTAATTTTTCTTTTTTTATATTCAGCGTTTTACCTAAGAATTCAAACAGCTGTTCAGAATTATCCTTGGTTTGAGGGGTGATCATGACATTATAGGAAAGACGATTCTCGGCGAGAGTATTTCCATTGCGGTCAAAAATTCGTCCACGCCAGCCTTCCAAAGGGACAACACGAATACGATTATTCGTGCTCAAGTCAAAATAGTATCGTCCTTTGACGGCCTGGACATAAATGAGCTGTGTGGCGACGAGGATAAATCCAATGATGATTATAATACGAAGTATTTTAAGACGCATTTTCTTAACTGCTTAAATAAAAAAGGGGTTACGATGAGTGTGGATACGGTTTCAGGAATCATGATCTCCGTAAGAAACTGGGAAAATTGATCGAAACTCGTCGACAAAATGCATTGAGTTAAAGTGTTAATGATACAAACGAGAAAGACTAAAAATAACAATAATGCCCGCGACCCTTTTTGAAAAATAAATCGCTCTAGTATGGTGGTGATGTAAGCGCTGAATGTGAAAGAAAAAAAATAAAAACCCAAAACGTGTATGCCGAAGCTGTCCTTAATGATCCCGCCCAAAGCGGCTACAAACAAGCCGTATCGGATACCTAATGTCAGGTCAACAAAAATAATAAACAAAAGTATTAAATTTGGAACGTATTTTTTACCAAATATTCCACCTAATAAATATTCGGTATAAAAAAATAAAAAAGTTACGAAAATAACGGCAATGGTTCTTTTCATTTCAAGATAATAAGAACTTCTTCTAATTGCGAAAAAGATACGACCGGCTTAACGAGAAATACATTCGAACTGTTAACAGCATCGACATCCACCTGGACAACTTCGCCAATAATTAAACTATCCGGAAAAGCGGAACTTAATTTTGACGTAATGACTTGATCTCCTACTTGTATATCCACATTCTCATTCATAAATTTCAGGCGGCAAATGCCCTTTAATGTTCCAGAGACAACGCCGCTTTCTCTCGAACGCTGTACCATAATGGCGGCACTGAATTGCGGATCAATGAGAGTAATAATCTTCGATTTGTTATCACTGACCTCCGCAATTTTCCCCACCACTCCGGACCCGTTGACGACCGCTTGTCCGACGGCTATTCCGTCACGGGAACCTTTATTGATGATCATGGAAGAATTCCATTTGGACGGATCACGCCCGATGACATTCGCCGTAATCGACGAGTAAACTAACTTGCGCTTAAATTCCAATAACGTTTCTAAGCGATTGTTTTCTTTAATAATTTCTTCAACGCCGATCAATCTGGCTTTCAACGTGTCAACTTCCTGTATTTTCTTTTTATATTCGTCGAAGGTCCGATGATAAAACAACATTTTCTTTAACTCGTTAACGGGAAAAGAGACCAGACGCACCGGCCAATCAAATACATCGATGGTCTTAAATTTGAATGAAACAAAAAACTTTGTTCGAGAGAGGAATAAAAAGAAAGGGATAAGGAATATGACTACGTAGATAAAATTTTTTCGATTATTACTAAACACATCTATATCTTAATCCGTTAGATTAAAGGAAAATTTCGATTAAAAATCAAGTTTGGATGGAATGAACATTCTTCGTCTGAATTTCGATGGCATACTCAACATAGCCCCTGTTCCAAGTACAACCGCTGTCAGCGGATCATCGGCAATATGAACAGGCAAACCGGTTTCTTCGGCAATACGCTTATCAATTCCGCGAAGTAATGATCCTCCTCCGGCCATAACGATACCTCGATCAATCAAATCGGCCGCTAATTCAGGAGGAGTTTGTTCTAAAGTTGTTTTCGATGCGTCAACAATGGCTTGAACCGTGTCCATCAAGGCTTCACGTACTTCGACGGATGTAATGGAAACTGTTTTCGGCAATCCGGAAATCAAATCGCGGCCGCGCACATCCATATTTAATTCTTCCTCTAAAGGATACGCTGAGCCGATACGAATCTTTATTTCTTCCGACGTGCGTTCGCCGATCATTAAATTATATGTTTTTCGAAGATACTCGACAATGGCCATGTCCATCTCATCACCGGCAATGCGGATACTTTTTGCGTAAACTAATCCGCCTAATGAAATAACCGCGAATTCCGTTGTTCCACCACCGATATCAATAATCATATTTCCTGCTGCTTCCTCGACGGGAAGGCCAACGCCGATCGCCGCAGCTTTAGGTTCTTCTATTAATTCCACTGATCGTGCTCCGGCTCGTTCGGCTGAATCGCGAACCGCTCGTTTCTCAACCGCGGTAATCCCCGACGGAATCGCAATAACCATGCGCGGGCTTAAAAGTTTTCTGCGTCCATGAACTTTTCGTATAAAATATTTAAGCATCGCTTCGGTAATCTCAAAATCAGAAATAACCCCGTCTTTCATGGGTCGAATAGCAATAATATTTCCGGGAGTACGGCCAAGCATTTTCTTTGCTTCTTCTCCTACAGCAATGGGACGATTTGTGTCTTTTTCAATAGCGACGACAGAAGGCTCACATAACACCACACCTTGACCTTTGACAAAAACGAGCGTAGAGGCTGTTCCTAAGTCTATCCCGATGTCATTAGAAAATAAACCGAGAACATAATTGAAACCTTTACGAATGATCTTATAAATTTTATGTAACATTAAGATTTCCTTCAGGTTAAGTCTGGCTAGAATTAATTAATAGGAGGTAATAACTTGCACCATGATATATGAAAAAAAATTATAAGTCAAATTATTTTTGCCAGGCGAACTGTCATTTTTTATTTAATAAGACTTTTGCGCCGATAGACTTAAAATCTTTAATAAAAGCAGGATAGGATTTGTGGGTGCATTCAATATCTTTCACGCGCACACCGACTTTTAAGCCTAAAACACAGAAGGCCATCGCTAGACGATGATCATGATGGGGGTCTAAGACGCAATCATTTTTGTAGCTGGATTTGGGTGTAATCACCAATTGGTCTTTCGTTTCTTTGACCATGGCGCCGATCTTAAGTAATTCATGACGTAAATCACTGATCCGGTCAGACTCTTTCACGCGCGCGTGGGCAATATCACATAAATACGTCGTTCCTTCGGCAAATAAGGCTAAAACCGCCATAATCGGCACAAGATCAGGACAATTTTTTAACGAAAATCGTCCTCCTTTTAGTCGGAATGGGCCTTTTATCGTAATACCTTTGCTTGTTTTTCTATATTTTACGTCCATAAGTGTCAATAAATCATAAATTTGACCGTCGGCTTGAATAAAGTTGGAATTGAACTCACCATGAAATGTCAGATCAGATTTTACCAAAGCAGCGGAAGCCAGTAAAAAAGCAGCCAAACCATCATCTGAAGGAACAATAAACTTGCTTAATCCTTTATAAATCTGATTTCCTTTTATAAAGTAAGTTCGATCATCCTTTTTAACGATTCTAATCCCACATTGCTTCAAAATGATTAAAGTCATCGCGATATAATCCTGACTCACAATCTTACCGACCAGTTTCAACTGTGAATCTTCTTTCAAAAGAGGTAATGTCATTAACAAAGCTGAAATAAATTGTGAACTCACCGATCCGTCGATGGATATCTTACCGCCTTGCATATGACCACCCTGAATCGTGATGGGAATACTTTCATTTTCTCCGGTTCCGCGAATATTTATGCCCATGTCCCGGAGTGTTTTCAATAAAAATAAATTCGGCCGGCCAATTAATGTCCCCTCTCCGTCGACTTTGATGAGTTGTTCCCGTAAACATAACAGAGGCAAGATTAATCGCAAGGATGTCCCTGATTCTTTTACATTAATATTTTCGGGAATTTTTTTGGCAAGATCGGCTTGAATGAGCCAGTGATTATCTTTTGAACGTTTTATTGTTGCGCCTAATGCTTTAGCGGCCTGGGAAGCCACGACAGCATCGTCACAATCCGACGGGCGGATAATTTCGGATTCTCCGCCCAAGGCGGAGGCTATAAATGCTCGAATAGAATATGATTTGGAGGCAGGAAGGAAAACTTTGCCTCTTAATTGATTTGTCGCTATAACACGAAAGATCATTATTTAACGATAACTTGATCGTTTTTACGGACGGTCTTACCTGACAATGGCGGGATTAAATCCGCAGCCGACATCTCTTCTTGCGTGCGTGTGATTTGAATATCGCCAAGGTACTCGTTCCCACGGTAAATGGACATAAACATCCCATTTTCTAACCCTTGTTTTTCACCAAGATTGATCACAACAAATTCCGTTTCTACATCAACACTAAGGACGCGGCCTTCGGGAATTTTTATTTTTTCTACAACAGCTTCTGTTTCGGCCGGAGGTACTTGAGTTTTTTCCTGATCAACATTTGTTTTGCCAGTTGATTTTGATTTACCGCTTTTAGTTGTTGTCTTTGGTTTTGTCGTCGCGGGAGCTTCCGTTGCTGTTGCTTGGGTACTTATCAATTTTTGCTGTTCAGCTAAAACTTCCGCATTCTTTTTCTCTAAATCCGCGCTACGATTTGCCTCGACTTTTAGTTTAGCTTCTAATTCAGTTAACTTCTGCTCCAAATCACCAATTTGAGTGGCGGTTTGATTTTCTATTTTTTCTTTCTCTTGAGTTAGAGTTTGAAGCTGATCCTTTAGAGTGATCGATTCTTTCTTTAATTCATCACGCAAACCCTTCTCTAAATTAACTTCATCTAAAAGACTATTGATTCGCGTATCAGCCTCTTTATTCTTATCCGTTAACAAAAAATTCTGCTTTTTGAGGTCGCTTATCTCTTGATCTGCTTTTGCATAATCCGCTTCCATAGAAGAAACCGTCACTTCTAACTGTTTACGACGATCAATTTCTAAATTAAAGAAATATAATGATAAGACGGTTAATGAGATGAGCAAAACGGCCATGATAATTAAGAAAATCGTTAAAGCTTTGCCACTTGAATTGTTTGTTTTCATAGGTTATCCCTAAAGGTTTGTAAGTTAGTGATTTATAATTATTTTATTATTATCATTATATTTAAATCATTTTGATTGTAAAGAAGTTGTTTTATTTGATGAAATCCTCGTTTATAAGAGAAATTCCTTCGGTATTTGTGTTGTAAACTCAATCCATGATTTATTTTGCGGATGTTGAAACCCAATACATTTCGCGTGAAGCGCCAATCGATGAAAGTTTGTTTTTTTTCCGTATTTGTCATCTCCCAAAATAGGATGACCCAAATATTTCATATGAACCCGCAATTGATGTGTTCGTCCGGTTTGCGGATAAAGAGCAATCAGAGATGATTTTTCATACTGATTTAAAATCTTGTAATACGTCTTAGCTTCTTTCGAGGTATCATCGAATCTTACCGCTTGTCTATCCTTATACTTCGTGTGAGGCCCGATCGGAACATCAATGACACCTTCATCGAATTCCGGCATTCCCTCTATAAGAGCCACATAAACCTTTTTTACGGTTCTCTTGTTAAACTGTTTGGCCAGTTTTGTGTGCGTAATATTATCTTTGGCGATAAGGATTAAACCGGATGTTTCCCGATCCAAACGATGAACAATTCCCGGCCTAAATAGATCTTCATTAAAATTGGACAGCGACTTGGCGTGATGAAGAAGCGCATTGACCAACGTATCTTTATACTGTCCTAAAGCGGGATGAACCAACATTCCTGCTGGTTTATTGACGACAATGAGGTATTGATCTTCATAGACAATATTAAGGGAAATATCCTGAGGTTCAATCGTTTGAGGTTCATTAACCGTCTCCGGGACATCAACCGTTATTTGATCATCTTTACAAACAAGATAGTGAACTTTAACATCACGATCATTCACTTTGACATTTCCAAGACTAATCAGTTTTTTGACAAAGGTTCGGGAAGGAACTTCGGTGAGCTGCTGCGTTAGATAGACGTCCAAACGTAAGTGGTGGTGTTTTTCATCGACTGTAAAAGAGTGCGCTGTCATAAATTAAGTTTTCGTGTGCAGATTTAACTTTCATCTTTTTTTGCATTCAGCTGAAGACATTTCCAGGCGATGATCGCCGCACCAACGGTGATGGCACTGTCCGCAACATTAAAAACCGGCCAAAAACGGACATCAATAAAATCAATGACATATCCGAAAATAATACGGTCAATCAAATTACCGATCGCACCACCCAATATCAGCGAAAAACCTGTTATATAAGTGTGGCTTAAGGCTTCATCATTTTTTTTGTAATAATAAATATTAAAAATTAGGAGAATAATCGCTATAACCGGAATGACGATAAAAACAATTCCTTGGTCTTTAAAAAAACCAAAGGCAATGCCGGTGTTGTGAACTAAAGTGATGTGAAAAACATCCCTGATCACCGGGATTGATTCACCTAAATCCAAAAGTTCGTCGATAAAATGCTTGGAAGCTCGATCAATGACAACAATAGAAATGGTTATAATCAAAGAAATGATTATATCGAGTTGAGATCGGAATTGACCTCTCATAGGATTAGACTTGGTTGGTGTTTTCTAATTCTTCCTGATATTTTAAACAGTATTCAGCATAGGGAATTGCCTTTAGGCGGGCTTGAGCAATGGGCTTTCCAGTTCCTAAACAAAATCCATATGTTCCATCTTTTATTCTCTTTAAAGCTGCCTCAATTTTCTGTAGAACGATTCGGTCATTCGATGCTAAACCTAAATTAAACTCTTTATCATACATATCGGTAGCCACATCGGCCATATGCTGCACATGTCCGGATACGTCAGATGAATCATTCATCGAAGATCCTGTCGAATCTGACATATTTTTTATATCGTGGACTAAATTGTCTTTTAATTGAATCAAAAGCTTTCTGTAAAATTCTAGCTTTTTTTGATCTAATTTTTTTTCTGGCATAAAGTGACTCCTTAATGAAAATAAATGAAGACTTGGTGAAACAATGACATTTAATAAAAACTAAACGCTGAAGTATAGCGCTATGAACATCATCTGTCAAGAAAAAGCTATGTTTGACGGGGCCATTTTAGCATTTTTCCTATCTTTTTCAGACAGAATTACTGTATATACTTGCCGATAATAGGCTTAAGAGCTATCTTTTTTTGCTCTGGAATATGATCCGGATGAGTGATAATGGCATATTTGAGGGAATTTTGGGCCTCAAACTTAGTTAATCGTCCCATTTCAGGAATCGCCAACTTAATAATTTCTTTCGAATTCTTTACATTTTTGGTTAAATTCTCAATAATCATATCCACCGTGACTTCATCATGATGCGGATGCCAACAATCAAAATCCGTCACGGAACACAATGATGCATAAGCAATCTCCGCCTCGCGAGCAAGTTTTGCTTCAATCATATTGGTCATGCCAATAATATCCATGCCCCAACTTCGATAAAGGTTCGATTCGGCCTTGGTTGAAAATTGAGGGCCTTCCATATTAATATACGTTCCTTTTTCGTGAATCTTGAGCCCTAACGTTCGGCCGCTTTTAATTAATATGGATGATAATTCTTTGGATACCGGTTCAGCCATGGAAACATGAGCAACAATCCCGTCGGTAAAAAAACTTGTTTCCCGCGCTTTAAATGTTCGATCGACAAATTGATCAGGTACGATAAAATCCAGAGGCTTAATATCTTCTTTTAAACTTCCACAGGCGGAGACCGAAAGAATCGCGTCAACGCCGAGCCTTTTCATTTCAAATATATTGGCCCGATAATTGACGTGGCTGGGTGAAATATGATGGCCTTTTCCATGACGCGCCAAAAAAACAACTTCCGTTTTGCCCATGCGTCCGGTTTTGAAATGTCCCGACGGCGGGCCGAACAGCGTATCATTGATGACAACCTCCTCGGTTATTTCAATACCTTCAATATCATACAAACCGCTTCCGCCTATAATTCCTATTTTTGCCATATTTACCTCGATAGTTCTTTTGCTCTTTGTTTAGCTGATTTTAATGCTTTGTTAAAAATTTGCTGAATGTCCGCCTTTTCAAATACGGTTAATGCCGCTTGAGTTGTTCCGCCTTTGGACGTCACTTTTTTTCGTAAAGTCGCCGCATCTTCATTTTGCTGCTCTAAAAGATTCACCGCGCCTTTAATTGTTTGCAGAACAATTTCCTTACTTAATTTTTGATCTAACCCCAAAATCACGGCCGCATTATTCATACATTCTATAAACATATATACGTAGGCTGGACCGCTTCCGGAAACCGCAGTAATAGAATCGATATATTTCTCATCGCGAATGAATGTTGTTCCTATTGTATTAAACAATTTTTGTACATTGATTAAATCAGTCTTCGACGCAGACCGGCCGGCTGAAATGGCGGTTACTCCTTGCTGCACTTGGGCGGGAAGATTCGGCATTGTTCTAATAACACGCGCGCCAGGATGTAATCTCTTCTCTATATACTGTGTCGTGATTCCAGCGGCAATAGAAACAAAAACGTGATTTTTCTTTGAATACGGTTTTATTTCATTTAATAAAGTTTCAAAATCCTGGGGTTTGGTGGCGAGAATAATATAGTTGGATTGAGCCAATAAATCTTTCAAAGCGAGAATACTTACATTAAATTTCTTTTTCAGATATTTCTGACGGGCAAGATCAGCTTCGCAAACAAAAACCTTATTGTCTTTATGAATTCCGGAAATAATGGCGGCGCCCATATTTCCCCCGCCGATCACACCTACATTTAATTTAATTCCCATGGAAAATTGCCCTTCCTATTCGGATCATGTTCGATCCCTCTTCAATGGCCATTTCAAAATCTTCGCTCATTCCCATCGAGAGATATTTTATATTGAGCCGTGGATCAGACTGATATTGTTTTTTCGTTTGATCGAATATTTCTCTAAGTTGTTTAAAGCATTGCCGTGTAATATTCTTGTCATCAGTTAAAGGACCAATGGTCATGAAACCTTCAATAAAAATATTTTTAAAATCGACGACGGACTTAATAAAATTTTCTACCTCGCCGGAACTCATGCCAGACTTCTGCTCTTCACCAGCAATATTGACTTGAACAAGAATGGATATTTTTTTATTTATTTTCTCGGCGTGTTTTTGTATTTCTTGAGCCAGCTTTATATTATCAACCGATTGGATCATATCAAATATTTCAACCGCCACTTTGGCCTTATTGCTTTGAAGATGACCAAGCATATGCCGCGTTACTTCAACCTTAGCGCCTAACTCCAGAAATTTCTCTTTGGCATCCTGAACCCTATTCTCGCCGATATGAATGATACCTGCCGCAATAGCGCCATTAATTTGCGAAACATTCGCCGTTTTGCTGACCGCCACCAACGTGATTTCCGACGGATTACGGTGAGCTTTTTGACAAACCGAGCTAATGGCTTTGTTGATTTTATGAATGTTATCCTGGATCATTGACCTAAGTTATCACAATAGAAAAAAATAGTCAATTGAAGTGTCCTCACATTTAGGGCCTTAAAATGCCTGCACTGATTCTTGACTATTTTTAAAACTTACATTTATGTCCAATATTTCACTGACAATGAAGTCCAGGGCATTCATAAATATTTGATCAATCTGCTCATAAGAATGTATGGTTTTCTGGTCGATGAATGGATCAATCTTTAACGTTCGAAGATTATATAAAGCCGCATTGATCGGCACTCCTTTGTATTCATTAAGGAGAAAATGAAAATATAAAGGGATTTGAAAAGATGGAATATGCCTGAAAATATTTTCTCGGCTTAAGTCCATGCTTCCGATCTGATCAATATTCTTTGGCATCGTATTTTCTGAACCCGTTTTGTAATCAATAATCATAATCGTTCCATCTTGCATGCGGTCGATTCGGTCAATGATATAATTAAAATGAATATTACCGCAACTTAAAGGAATCACATTTTCAAATCGGGTTTCTAAATACAGAATTTCCTCCACCTGTCTTTCTTTCGATGTCCGTTCATTAGTGAGAAATCTGCTTAACCGTTCACGCACGACGGAACGAAGCAAAAAAGAATCAGATTTCATGCTTTTCTTAAAAACCTGGTCGAACCGTAAATCAAAATGTTGATTAAACTTTGTGATGAACGCTTCATCGAGATAAGGTTTCTTTTTTAAAAATGACTTAAAACCCTCTTCCAAAATGTCGTGTATAAATGTCCCTATTTCCCTAGCCTCTGGTTCATCCAATAAGTCTTCCTGCTGTCTTAATCCGAGAACATATTGATAATAAAAGTCGACCGGATTGCGAAGATACATATTGATGCTCGAGGCGGAAAAACTATGTTTCCTTAACACGTCGATGATTTCGGGAGTTTTTTTGATTTCAATGAGCGGCGGTTTGGATTGAACTTGGTATGTCGGTTTGTATATATCAATTCCCGTCATTTTTTGATTTTGTTTTTGTTTTTCCCAAATTAGTTCTTCAACAAACCGGCTTTTTTCTTTTTCCCTATTCTGTTGATAAATCAAGTGGACATTTTTTGCCGACGAGATGAGGCGCATAAACTGATAGCGCTGTATCTCTTCGTCTAATTCAACTCTGTTTAATCCTAAATTGATCATTACATCCCGAGGGATTAAAGGTTCATAAATATTTAGCTTAGGTAAAGTACCCTCATTGACGTCGAGAACAATGACATTCTCAAAATTCAATGAACGCGTTTCGAAAAGGCCGAGAAATTGAAGCCCTTTCAACGGCGATCCAATAAAAGCGACTATTTCAGAAGAAATTTTGCGGGTGAAAACTTTAAAAATTTCCTCTTTGGGAAAATGTTCATCCTTAAAAACAGATCGCTTAAATTCTTCTAATAGTTGATAAATTTTGTGAGCAATATTTAAATTGAGCGGGAAATTCTTCAGAAAACTTTTTTCAATAATGGCGTTCAAAAAAACCTCTCCTACATCCGCAAAATTGGAAAAGTTGTCTGCATTCTCCCATTGTGAGAACAATATTTTATGAACATACTCGAGATTTTCCCGAACTATTTCTTTGGATATATCCACGTTTTCAGCCGCAAAGGCCTCAGATATTAAAATATATAATTCATCTAATTGTTCAATTTTTTTCAAGTTAAGGAATAAACTTCCGGAAATCGCCGATCGCTCTTTTCCCGTCAAAATATCTTCAATTTTATGAATAATCGTGCGCATCGACGTCGAACTCTGATTTAGCTGCAGACTTCTGACGAAAGGATGCAACAGTACGCGAAGGTAATCCCTTGTATAGTATTGCTCACCTTTTCTGGATAACTGCGCTTCAAAAATAAGTTCAAGCAGATTGTATAAACTGCTTCGCTTAAGCGGATAGCCCATCGAAATATTAAAATCCTTAATTTGGTGGCTGATTTCAGAAATGAGCGGAACAATATGATCCGGGTTAGGTAAAACGACGACGGTATTTTCATGACTCGCGCTCCCTTCTAAAATTTTCCGAACCGTTCCGATTTCAGAATGAACGTCGAAGGCTGAATACAATTTGAGATCAAATTGAGGCGTATCGACCTTCTCGCCTTCCTTGATTTCCCAGTGATGTTTTTTGGCGAGCCGGTCGAGAATGGGCCATTTTCTTTGATCGCCTTGAAAAATATAAGTTGATTTGTCATCCTTAAGAAGTGATTCAACAATAATTTCTTCGGTGCGGTGAAAATAAAAGAAATTACAAAATATAATCTTTTCAAACTTATCAAAATTTGTTTGTTGGATCAGTTGTGACGCACGAAGATATTCATACCCTCTCGAATATATCTTGTTTTCTTTTAAATAATCGTGGTAAAGATTGCGCACCAAAACAATTTGTTTTAAAAGTTGATTAATCTCGTCGGGAATAGAAAATCCGATTTTCGCAATTTCTTCAATATTATTCAAAGGCTGATCAGATATATTTTCTAAGTCAATTTGATCGATAAAGCCTAAAATCTCCATGGCCCATGGTAAAAACTCGGCGAACGTTTTTCGTTTATGGAGCAGTTTTGGCACATTATCTTTTACCAAATTATAAATAAGATACGCGCTGTCGAATTCTTTGGTAGGCAAATAATGTTCATGCTGCTGGATAATATGAGTGACAAACCGGTCAATCGTAAAAAACGTCGGCGGATAAAAGTTTGTTTTTACTCTTTTAGCCAAAGCACGTTTTAGAAATAATGACGGACGTTTTCCCCCGAAAATGATCGCCAGCCTTGAGTAATCGTTTCCCTTTACTTTAAATTCCGCGTAAATCTGATCAGCTAATTTTTCAATAAAGTTGTCGCAAAAACTATAGGTGATAATCTTATCCATCGATTTTTTCCAATGTTAGATTATCAAGATAAATTAAATACCCAGCAATTGTATGCTTGGGATAAATGGATTCTAATATTTTTTGATACTGACGTATTTGTTTCCTATATACGTCAGCTCCGGCTTTGGATGCTTTATAATCCACAATCCAAATTTCCTTTTCCTTAACAATCAGCCGGTCGATTCTTTTTGTCTGAGAAAATCCGTCGACAATTTCCTTTTCCGTAAAAACTTCGCCCACGTCGACGTAAAAGAATTTTTTAAAATCCTCAGAAAGGATTATTTTACGAATCGTATTCTTATGATTTTCTGTATCATTGACAACACCAAATTCGTGAATGGCTTTATTAATCGCTTTTTGTATTTCTTCGTCAATCATCTTTCCTTGAAGATTACCAAGATTAGATAAAATAAAATGTATAATCTTTCCTTGAAGCCTGGCCTCATAGGAATGGGACAGATCATCGCTTAAAAATTCATCTCCCAAATAATGAATCCAATTTTGATATTGAGCACCTCCCAAAGTAAGCGTTAAGGATTCATTTTTATTCTGTGTTTTTGAATAAGTATTTTTTGTTCCGGACTGAAATTTGTCGTCAGGAACTAAATAATTGACCGGATTAACACTGGTCCCAACTTTTTTAGGAACGAAGGCATAAAGTTCGTGACTGGCCCGCGTCAAAGCTACATATACATTGTTTAATTCTGAAAATAAGGATTTGATATATTCTTCCCGGTAAATGTGATAAAGCTCCTCGGCGTAGCGGTAGTAATCTTTTTTTAAACGCAATAATTTAATATTTTCTCTTCCCGGCCGAAGCACAAACGTTTGTCCCGACTCATTGGACCTAGAGCCGACATTCACATCCATGGTTAAAAAAGGTACAATGACCACCGGAAACTCCAGTCCCTTGGCTTTATGAATCGTCATGACTTTTACAGCATTAATCCCGGACATTTGTACATATAAACTTTCACCGGACAAATTTTCGAAATATTCAAAAAAAGATGAAACGTCAGAATGCTCTTCTTCCCGTTTATGGATTAATTCAAGAAACAACATAAAATAACCTTGATCAGATTCAAACAAATTCAGGCAATTGAATTTCTCATAAATACTGATAACGAGTTCATATAAGGGAAACAAGCCGATATTCTTATAAAATTCCTCGAAATATTCTTTCCATAATTCCGGATATTCCTTTTTAAAAGCCTGATAAAGATAAAAATTCCTTTGTTTCGTCAAATTAGAACGGTTTTTGATGATAAATGATTCCAGCTCTATATACGGAAGACCGGCTGATTTTAGAAAAAGTTCACTAAGAAGAAACATAGCAAACGAGACATTGTCGATGGGGCTATTCAAAAATTTCAATAAATAGATCAACTCAGCAATTCTTAGATTGTCTTTAACATTCGACGTTCTTTCTGAATCAACCGGAATATTTTCTTCGAGAAGCCAGGCGGTAATACTCTCCACCTGCGAGTTGCTCCGGGTTAAAAAAGCAATGTCCTTCCATTCGAATCGATTCTTTAATTCACTCAAGAGTTCTTTCACCCTTATCTTGGTCCATTCATCGCTTTCCTCCTTACCGTCAGCGGGAATCGTTTCGATTTTCACATAACCTTGATCATAATCTGATCGATGTGTCTGCTGAGAAGTTACAAATATGCTGGATAAACGTTGATAATCTTCATCGGCAAATTGAACGGGATGATCGGACTTTCTTTCCTCATCCGCCCTTTCTTTTGATTCAATGAAACGATGCAGATTCTGCGCAGAGAATACGGCATTATTGAATTCAACAATGGCTTTATGGCTACGGAAATTATTGAGCAGAGGTTCTTGTCTTACAAAATGGCTGAATTCATCTTTAATTTCATCAAATAAATCAACATCACCGCCTCTAAATCCATAAATTGCTTGTTTACGATCACCTACGTAAAAAAGAGATCCGCCGGAAGATAAGGCCTCGCCTGGTAACATTTGAATATTTGACCACTGAAGCCGGTTCGTATCCTGAAATTCATCAAATAAATAGTGTTCCAGCCGGGTGGCCAAACGAAAATAAATTTCCTCAACCGTTAAACCTTGTTCATCAAATAAAGACTGCGCTTTTTTGTTTAACTCTTCCAAGAATAAAACGTCCTCTTTGGCGGACTTAAGGGAAAAAATCTTCATCACCTCTTCAAATACTTCTATATAAGGATTATAAAGACTATGCGCTTCCTGCTGGCAGGCCAGTTGCAAATCCTGCTTTATGGCTGACCATAGCTTTAAAACTTCTGAAGAAGCCTGCGCTCCCTGATTCAACCGCGGTTCATCACTGGAAAAATTGGGAACTTTATCAATGTCAAAACTAAAATGATGATTTCGGAGAAACTTATCCAAACTTTTGCGGAATGTCGCATTGGTCTTTTCCGGAAGATTTTCTTCCAAAGCCTTCATTTGTCCTAAAATTTTAAATTTCAGTTCATTCAGTTGCTTGGGAGTGATGTTGCTTTGAATATAAGGGCGTCCGTAAACATTGTTCTGATCATAAAGCGACTTAACAACCGATAATATATCTTTCTTAGGAAACCACCCCTTTCTGTTCTCTATATATAGGTAGTTTTCCAGAAACCGTTCAAACATGAGCAGAGTATCTTTATCAAAGGAAGCTTGATCAATTAAACGGTCTAAACTATATTCCAGATAATCCAGCGCGGTGGTTTTGATTTTAAAGTTAGCGGTTAATCCAACTTTAAAGGCACAACCGGATAGTAATGAATTAATAAACTTATCAATCGTTTGAACCTGAAAGAAATGATAATGGTGAATGATACTTTCCATAATTAAAAAAGCAGCCTTCTGTGCTTCTTTCTCAGTCATGCCTAAAGGATCAAGTATATTGGTCAAGTCATTCTTTGATAACTGGCCCAAAGCAATTCCTTTTAGAAAATAAAGGATTCTTTCTTTCATTTCAAAGGAAGCTTTATTGGTGAATGTTAATGCCAGAATATTTTGGGTAGGAGTTCTTAATTGAGTTGAGTCCTGCGATAACAAGAGTTGAACATAACGTTTGGCCAGCGCGTACGTTTTCCCGGATCCAGCCGAGGCTTCAACAACCCTGACTTCAGGACTAGAAAATTCATTCGGATTCTTTTTTGAAAGAGAGTTTGTCATGATTGTTAAAAAATTTGCGGGATAGAGAATTTCCTAAAAAGCTTTAGTTATTATACATTAATCCATTGAAATTTAAACCATTCATTCAATCCTAAAGATCCTTCGACTCGCTCGCTTACGTTCACTCACTCAGGATGGTTCGTCTCCAACCCATGGTGAGCGACCGAAGGGAGTCGAACCATAAAAAAACCCTGTTCCGGGATTGGAACAGGGTTTAGTTTTGGATGGTTAAAGTTTATATATTACAATAAAACGTTCGACTCATCCCAAGAAAAGATTTCTCTTTCCTCGTTTGTTGTCTGGATGGGTTTATCTTCTTTCCATTCTGTCATAATGACCTCCACTCTTTTAGAACCATCTGGTTACCGAAATTGCTCAATAAGACGGTAACCAAGAATATAATACATTTCTAAAAAAATGCAAGGCCTTTTTTTATCTAAGATCTAAAACGTTTATTCTCAATATGTTACGAACTAAATAGTGAGAATCTCGTCGACAATGACTGAATTTACTTCTTCCCGACCAAATAATAAAGAATTAACCCAATGAGGGGTAAAAAAAAGATTAAAAGAACCCAAAGAATCTTCTTTCCTTGTTCCTGATTGCTTTTAAGGACATCGATAATAGCCAGAATGTCTAAAACCAATACTACTAATCCAATTAGTGGACCCATATTACCTCCCTTATTTGATTAATTTTATTTTTATGCCCGCAACAACGATTACCTGACCACTATACTACCATAACAAGTGCATTTTGTTTTAATGTTCACTCACCAATGACCTAACCTTAGATCCGGCGACCTTTTGTTTAACAAAGTTTCCATCCGAAGACCGAAACCAATAGGTTCGACTGAAATATTTAGTAAGGCCTTGAAGCGCTGACCAATCTATTCTGATCGCTTCCACGGCTTGGCCATTGACTTGAATGGTTTCTTTTCCCTTCTTAACAGCTTTCATCTTGTAAATGTCTAGATTATCATGACGCATACCCCAAAACGTCATTGATTCTTTATCAGACCCCACCAAAAATCTCAATCCAACCTTTGGATTATAGTAAAACGGGTCATCATCAATCACAAATTCTTTTTCAAAATTCTTATTCCTCGAAATACCTTTGAGCCTTAATTTATTCCCCTCTCTTACCGCAGAATATTTAAGCGATTCCTTTGAATCAACCACCTCCCACTGAACAGTGGACCAATCCTGATCCAAAACGTAACTTTCCTCGTTAACTTCTTTTCCTTCTTTTTTAGACCACTTAACTATTCTCTTATCACCTTCAAGATCACCTATAACAATACTAAACGTGTCGAGTGGTTGGGGATTCTTAGATTTTCCTTCCTTTGATTCATTATAGGTTTGATAATCATAAATATTCTCGGCCAATGATACATGGGCACAAAAACAAAAAAACAGCGCAAACAATATAGATTTCAATTTGGTTTAGTCTCCTCTTTTAAATAATTTCTGGCCCTTTGTAAGTTGTTTTTTGCGTCTATTCCATCTGGATTGATTTCCAAAGCCCGCAAAAAGAGTTTCTCAGCTTCCTTATATTTCTTTTCTTTTCCGTAAATGATCCCCAAACCATTAAGCGCATTGGTGAAATCGGGATCGATCTTTATCGCGTCCTGATAATGCTTTTTAGCTTCTTTCAAATCGCCCGTTACATCATATAACATGGCTAAATTATTGTGGGCTTCTTTATATTGAGGATTCATTTCCAAGGCAATTTGATAATGCTTGATCGCTTCATCATATTCTTTCAATTTAGTTAACACCAAAGCTAAATTGTTATGAGCTGACGCACTATCTTTCTCAAGCTCGAGCGCCCGAAGAAACAGCTCTTTGGCCTCTTTGCTTTGTCCCTGTTCCGCATACAGGATGGCTAAATTGTTAATGGCCTGAATATGTTCCGGGTTGCTGCGTATGGCATCTCTATAATGATGCAGAGCTACACCGGGCTGACCTTTTTGAGCAAAAGCATAGGCAATATTAAAATTGGCATCCGCATAATCCTGTTTAATTGACAACGCCTTAGTGAAATATTCAATCGAACGGTCAATATCGCCCTGTTTGCCGTAAAGAATCCCTAAATTATTAATAGCGGTGTAATTATCCGGATCTTTTCTCACTATCTCTTCATATTTTTGGATCGAATTTTCGATATGGCCTTCATCAATTGTCAATGCAGCTAAATTATTGTTAGCCGCCGTATAATTCGGATCATATTTTAACGCCAATTGGAAATTAGAAACCGCATCACTGTCATTCCCTCTGGATTTGGCGATCAAACCAAGATTATAATAAGCTTTAGGTATGTCTGATTTTATATTCAATGCCTTTTTCACGTACTGTTCGGCCAAATCATACTCTTTTCGATCAATATATAAAGCCCCGAGATTATTATAGCTGGGCGCGAAATTTGGATTCACCTGTAACGCTCTATTATAGTATTCAATCGCCTCATCATATTTGGATAACTTCGCCAAACAAGCCGCGTAATTGTGATAACCTTTCTCAAATCTCGGATCGATTTCAATCGCCTTCTTAAAATAAGTCGATGCGGTTTCAAAATCATCATTCTGACTATAATATTGGCCAAGATTATTATATGCTTTGATGAAATCTGGGTTTATTTCAATGATCCTCGTGTAAAAGGCTGCTGGATCCTTCCAATATAAATTCTGCCTCGTGGTTAGAATCGACAAAATAATAAAGATCAATCCTCCCGCGGCAATAACAATATCTTTGACTTTAACTCTTTCATAAACAAATTTGATTCCAAACGCCACCAATATAAATATACCCATTGAAGGAAGATACAGCCAATGTTCAGCCATATACGCATTGATTGGATAAATGTTCATCACGGGTAACAATCCCATCAAAAACCAACCAACGGGAAAACTTACCTTCGGGAAACGGTCTTTGGATAAAAAGAATGTCAAAAAGAAGAAGACATATAGGCAGAAACCGACCCACACCAAAGGATTCGTCCAGTAAAACATCTTTTGTCCGTATCCTAAGAAAAGGTTACTGGGAAATATGAGCAATTTTAGATAGATGAGTAAAGAATAAAATGTACCGGGCAATCGTTCCAAAAGAATGGTTTCGGTTTTTGTATGCATGTCGGCAACACCGATGATATTGAGCAATCGCAGGAGCGCGTAAATAAGGCATAAGCCGCTTACCGTGTAAAATAAATGTCCTTTGATTTTCTTCTTAAATGAATAATGGTAGACGAGAAATAAACCAGGAAGGATTACAGCCAATTCTTTGGACAATAAAGC